>CALCGM010000207.1 GCA_937900985.1 uncultured Planctomycetaceae bacterium
ACCAGCTTCTGAACGTCGTCTGCGGAGATCCCCAGCGCGGCTGCCGCCTCGTCGAGGGTGAGGAACTTTCCTGCCATGTCAGCCACTCTCTGAAGGCACCCGGACCACCCGATGTGGGAGCGACCCGCCGCGTGGCATGATGGCCGATGGCCAACAGGTCCGCGGTGCGATCGACCTAAAGTCGTATCGTCCCCACCCGGACCACTATTTTACGCACCGCACGCACCGCCGGCCGCGAAGACTTTGCGGATTTGTCCGGTCGTGGCGATTCAGCGGGCCGCCGGGCGCGTTTCCAGCATGTTTTTCAGGGCCTCGGGACTCGGCTCGCGGCCATTGAAGTCGTCGACGAGGAGATCCCAGGAGAGGTTGCGGGTGCTGCGGAGGGTCATCGTGCCGTTGGTGGGATCGACGTGGTAGACGGCAGCGTGCCGGGTTTCCCGGTCAATGGCCACGAGCAGCTGCTGTGGATCGTTGTCTCGCTGCGACATCCAAAGCCAGAGAGCGCCGCTTGGTGACGGCATGTCGGAGGCGTGCGGCTGGGGCTGGCCGGAAGCGACAGGAGGGGTGGAGAGGTGCGCCGCGAGCAGCAGCATGCCGGCCGCCCCTGCCACCGCCCAGATCCCGGGCATGATGGCCCGCCGCACCGGGATTCGCGGGAATGCGTGGGCGCACGACGCAGACGAGCGGGGCCGGCTGGCCGATGGTGGTTCGATGGTGGCTGGCATGCGAGAATCCTCGGCAGTCAGGAGTCAACCTGTGATGGAACGCGTGGAGGGCGACCAGACGGTACGGACGCTCTCCTCCGCAGAAAAGCCCGATTCGGGGGCTGCGAGCAGGCCAGGGAGGTGATGACGTGCAGGTTGATGTTCGCACAGCAGCTGGGGTGGCGGCAGGCGAGCCGGTGGCTGCGCTTGTCAGCGGAGGCCTCGATAGCGCCGTGCTGCTTGCCGAGCTTGCGGCCAAAGGGCCGGTGACGCCGATCTACGTCTCGTGCGGGCTCGCCTGGGAGCCGGCTGAACGCGCTGCAGTTGAGCAGCTGCGGGGCGTGCTCTCGCCGGAGCGGGTGCGGCCCCTGGTCGACCTGGCCATGCCGCTGACGGATCTCTACGGCAGCCACTGGAGTGTGAGCGGCCAGGGTGTTCCTGACGCCGACTCGCCAGATTGTGCGGTGGGGCTGCTCGGCCGCAATGCGGTGCTGGCCCTCAAGCCGCTGCTCTGGTGCGGCCGTGAGGGCATCGGCTGCCTCGCCATCGCCACGCTTGCTGGCAACCCCTTTCCCGACGCCTCGCAGGCGTTTTTTTCGGGCCTGGCTGATGTGGTGGCCACCGCCACGGGGTGCGATGTGCGGCTGGTTGCCCCTTTTCGTGACGTCACCAAGTCGCAGCTCGTGCGGGCGGCTGCGGTCGACGTGCTGCGGGCCTCGATGTCGTGTCTGGTGCCGATCAGGCAGCAGGCGGGCTGGCTGCACTGCGGGGCGTGCAACAAGTGCCGCGAACGGCAGCGTGGATTTCGCGAGGCGGGCATCGCCGACCCAACCGGCTATGCAGCGGCCGCCCCCTGGGAGGTCTGGAACTGAGGTGTCGCAGGCTGAGGCGGCCGCCTGCTTTGCCTGGTCCTCCTGGCTTGACGTGATTTCTGCCGCAAAGCCGCTGTTTCGCCAGATCGTCCGATTCGATTCAATCGGCCGGTGAAGCTCTGACGATGGTAGGGAAGAAAGGAGTCGTCCCGGCCGGGCGTAGGGTGTCGGCTGGGAGTTCCACGGCTGCTCGCGAGGTGAGGACAGTGTCAGCGATCAATAGCCTGGCTGCGATCGTGATCCGATCGCCCATTCTCTGGGGGGCCGCGGCGGCCTTCTGCTTCTACTCGCTCATCCACGGCGGGATGGTCGACGATCCGTTGGTGGTTCGCTACCTCGCGGGCCACTGGGTGGAATATGTCGAAGTCGGCATGTTTTTCGTCGGCATCGCGGCCCTCACGCTGCGGCTGCAGGACGTGTTTGCCCAGCGGCGGCGGGTTGCCGCTGAGCCGCTCGGGGTGATTCCTGTTGGTGGCCAGACGCCGGAAGAGGTGGATGCCCTGCTCGAAGAGCTCGACGAGCATGACGCCGGTGTGCGACTCACAGCCCGGCTCCGGTCGGCACTCGACTTTGTCCGCCGCACGGGCTCAGCCAATGAGCTCGAAGACCACCTCAAGTATCTTGCCGACGTTGAGGGGGCGCGGGCGTCGCAGAGCTATGGACTCGTCCGGTTTGTGATCTGGGCGATTCCGATCATGGGCTTTCTCGGCACGGTGA
>CALCGM010000208.1 GCA_937900985.1 uncultured Planctomycetaceae bacterium
TGCAGTGGGTCTTCAGGTCGAGAAAGCCAAACACGACATGCACACCGGCCCGCTCGAGCTGCCGGGCCCAGCTGACGTTGTTGGCCTCGTCAAAACGGGCCTTGAGCTCCACCAGCGCCGTCACATGCTTGCCCGCCTCGGCGGCCGCCATCAGCGCCCGCGAGATCGGTGAATCGCCGCTGGTGCGATAGAGCGTCTGCTTGATGGCCAGCACCTGGGGATCGTTGGCGGCCTTGGTGACAAACTCCACCACCGGATCAAACGACTCGTAGGGATGGTGCAGCAGAATGTCGCGCTGGCTGATGGAGCGATAGAGATCCTCCCCCCGCCTCCGCAGGCCACGCGGCACAGCCGGCGTGAAGGGCCGGTCGTGGAGGTCTTCAAAGCCCGGTAGCTTGTGGAGCTCCCAGAGGGCCGTCAGGTCGAGCGGGCCAGGAATCCGGTAGACCTCGCTGTAGGCATCGCCAGCGTGCAGCTCTTCATCGTCGATGATCGCCTGCTCGACATGCGGATCGGCACCGGCGGCGATTTCCAGCCGCACCGCCTGGCCCCGCGCCCGCGCCTTGAGTCGCTCTTCGATCAGCTTGAGCATGTCGTCCGACTCCTGCTCGAGCAGTTCCAGGTCGCTGTCGCGGGTGACGCGAAACGTGGTCCAGGTCAGCACGTCGAAGCCGCCAAAGAGCACCGGCAGCCGCGCTGCCACGACATCCTCAAGCAGCACGAAGCTCCGCCGCTGCGACCGCGTTGAGCCCACCGGCACAAACCGCGGCAGCACCTGCGGCACCTGCACGACAGCCAACATCCGCTTGGGGCCAAACCCTTCGCGGTGCTCGAGCATGGCGGCGATATACAGCCCTCGGTTGTGATACCGCGGCGAGGGGTGGGCCGGGTCGATCGCCATCGGCGTGAGGATCGGCAGGGCACGGTCGTGAAAGAAGACATCCAGCTCGGCCTGGCTGGCCTCGTCGACCGCATCAGACGAGAGGATTTCGATTCCCTGCTCGGTGAGGGCTGGCCGCAGGATCTCTTGCAGGCATCGATACTGCCGGGCCACGAGCTGCTGCGTGCGGCCGGAAACCTCCACCAGCTGCTCAATCGGCCGCAGGCCGTCGGAGGTGAAGTCTTGCGGCGCGCTCTCGCCGAAGGCCTGCTCCCGCACGCCCGACACCCGCACCATAAAAAACTCATCGAGATTTGAGCTGAAGATCGCCAGAAACTTCAGCCGCTCGAGCAGCGGGTTTTCGGGGTTTTCCGCCTCCTCCAAGACCCGGAGGTTGAACTCCAGCCAGCTGAGTTCGCGATTGATAAAGGCCTCGGGGCCAAACGCTGGAGCGGTCGCAGCCACCGACGCTGAATCCATCGCAAGAACTCCTCTTTCCTCAGTTGAGAACGGTGCCAACGGGCTACAGTCTATCGGTCACCCCTTGGCAAAACAGGCGACCGGGATGCTCTCACGAGAACTAAACATCGACGACCTTCCAGGCTGCCTCTCCACCTGGCTGGCAGCGATTCCGACGGCTCCCGGCCGCATCGGCTGGCAGGCAGCGGCGGCGAGCCTGCTGGAGTCGACCGCCTTCAAGCCGGGCAACGTGCATCCAGCAGCCGGCTTTGACGACCTCCAGCACGACGACTTTGTGGCAGCAGCCTTGGCGATCGCCCGCCCCTTCGACGCACTCCATCAGCAGCAGCCCGGCTCGCACGCTGGAGAGCCTCCGCCGCTGGGCCGGGTGATCCTGGAGGCTGTGACAGCCGCCACCACCGCCACCCGCAGCAATGCCAATCTCGGCATCGTGCTGGCCATAACGCCGCTGGCGGCAGCGGCGATGCCGCTGGAAGCGCATCTGCCGCAGGTGCTCGCCTCACTCGACCGCAGCGATGCCGAGGCGATCTGGCAGGCCATCGCCATCGCCCAGCCGGGCGGCCTTGGCCGCGCCGCGAAGCACGACCTGGCTGGGCCACCGCCAGCCAACATCCTGGAGGCGATGCGGCTTGCCCGCGACCGTGACGCCATCGCCCGCCTCTGGTCGGATGACTACGCTCCGCTGTTTTGCCACGACGCTCGTGAACCAGGGATGGTGCCGCTGCTGGAAGACGCCCTGACAGCAGGCCTGCCAGCCGCGGCAGCGATCCAGCGAGCTTTCCTGGATCACCTCGCCTGCCACCCCGACAGCCTGATCCGCCGTCGGCACGGCGAGGCCGTGGCGGCCGACGTGTCGCGCGAGGCTGCGGCGATCCGTCGACGGCCGCGTGTGGATCAGCCGGCCGCCATCCGCCGCTTCGATGCCCGCCTGCGAGCCGGCCAGCTCCGCGACGGACGCCTGCGGCCGATCAATCCAGGCACCACCGCCGACCTCGTTGCTGCTGCGCTGTTCGTGCTTCTGCGTCGTGGCTGGAGTCTCGGTGGCTCTGCCGTCACCATCAACCACCATCAACCGACATCCAACATCCAACATCCCCTGACTCCCAGGAACCCAGAGATGCCCCTGCAGCCATCCTCGACCTACCAGGTGCGTCTGCGGAAAGCCGTGCACGTCTTCTCCGCAGGCCACTTCATCACCCTCAACGACACGCTCTGCGAACCGATCCACGGTCACAACTGGACCGTGGCCGTCGACGTCGCTGGCCCGCTCGATGCCCACGGAATGGTGGTCGACTTTATCGCACTGCGAGATGCGGTCACCGCCATCGTGCAGTCGCTCGATCACAGGATGCTCCTGCCAACCGCCAATCCTCTCCTGGAGGTCAGCCAGGCCACCGGCCCGGGCGGCAACGAGGAGATCACGATCCGCTTCCAGGAGCGACGCTGGGTGTTTCCGGCGGACGAGTGCATGCTGCTGCCGATCGTCAACACAACGGCCGAACTCCTTGCCGACTGGATTGGCCAGCAGCTGATCAACCGAGTGCAGACAGCCGGCACGCCGCTGCCTGGTCGCCTCGCGGTGGAGGTCGATGAGTGCCTCGGACAGTCGGGCGGCTGGCAGGCGTCATGAGCCTGCCGTCACCGCCAGACTTGCTGCCGTTTCCACCGACACAGCCAGTGGTCGATCGTCGACATGAATCAGCAGCAGGCCCACGCCGTGCGGGTTCTCGGCAACCGTTCCCGCCACGCCCAGGGTGAGCCCTGTCTCGGTGAGATACCGCAAGAACTCGGGCGACTGATCGAGCACGCGGGCGATGGTAAACACCTCCCCCTGGCCACACTCGGCCAGCGATCGCGTCGGCGGCTCTTCGCGGAGCTGGCCGTCGGTGCGGGGAATCGGATCCCCGTGGGGATCGACGTCGGGCCGACCGAGGAAGGCGTCGATCCGCTCCACCAGCAGGTCGCTGACGGCGTGCTCCATGTGCTCCGCCTCGTCATGCACCTCGTCCCAGCTCATCCCCAGCGTCCGCATCAGGAAGAGTTCGATCAGCCGATGCCGCCGCAGCACCCGCAGCGCCAG
>CALCGM010000209.1 GCA_937900985.1 uncultured Planctomycetaceae bacterium
ACGGTCAAGCCCGAAGGCGATCCCCTCCCCTATCCCTTTGAGGACAGCCTCTTTCAGACACCACAGCCTGAGAAACGCTGTCATCCGCGTCGCCTCGGTGGCCGTCGCCACCAGCTGCGTCTCCTCACTGGCAAAGTACCGCTGCGCAAGTGCCATGCAGTCTGCCTGCCGAGCCCTATCTTCGACATCGACACCGATCTCAAATACCTCAGACCAGGCCACGAGCATTCCGCTGCGACACGACGACACACTCCACGACACAGCGGGTGTCGCTGGCAGCCAGGGTCGGCCTTTCGCGTGCACCGCGAAGTCAAGCGTCGCCAAGTCTCCACAGCCTGTGACCAGTGACGCGGCATACCGCCGAAAGGCACGCCGCTGCAGGAATGAACGTCGCACCTCAGGAGTCGCCAGACGCTCGCTCCGCTGTTGTTCGGCATCAGAGAGAACGGCAGCGCACGCCGTTGTCAGGCCGTCGTCTGCGTAAAACGGCGCGAAGAGCACTGTCACGCCGGCCGCAACCTTGGGCAGCGGCATGGAGAGCGGCTGCGAGACGCCCGCAAAGTGGCGTGTCACCGCAGCAGAAGCGGCCTGCGGATCAGGCTGAGCACTCAGCTTCGACATTTCCACTCTCTTTCTCGCCAGACGGATCGACACGCTCCACAGGACTGCCTCGGTATCGCCCGTGCGGCAAGGCCATGTCCTTAAGCACCAGGCTGTGTGGCTCGACGGTGGTGCCCGCGGCCAAGTCGGCTCCGCCCATGATCGTGGCCCCCACGTTCACCACCCCCCCCGCTCCAAGATGAAACTGCTTCACCTTGAGCATCATCTCCTCAAAGCTATGCAGCTGAAGAATCCCGTTGACCACAGCATCGTCACCAAGGCTCACTGCATTGAAATCAAACGCCTGCAGCGGCGAACTGATGATGGCCCGTTTGCCGATTCGGCAGCCCATCCTCCGCAAGATGGGGTTTGCAAGAAGGGAACCAGCGGCAGCCTCCAACGGCCGCCTACACCAGACGAAGAAGCAGTCTTGCGCAAAAAAGTAGAAGAAATGCCGCAGCGACCAGAACGGTGTGGCATCATCGCGACCCCAGCGGCTCCCCACCATCGCTGCCTTAACCACGATCGCCAGCGTCACCAGGGCCATTTCGGTGAGCATCAGCGCCGCCACCGCTGCCAGTAAAGGCGGAGCCCCCAGCGACACCATCGCGATCACCAGCAGCGTGTAGACCAGCACCTCAGCAATCGGCAGCAGCGACACCCGCAGCACATCGTTGAGGAGCACGCGCGCACAGAACAGTCCAAAGCTCGGCAGATCGACCGGGTCTGCTGGCTCCACGTAGCCTGTCGTGGCAAACACCAGGGGCGGATTGCCCGCCACCGTCAGCGGCTGAGATGACCGTGTCCGCATCTGTCGCCGAAACCGCACGTCACTCGCCGGTGTCGACACTCCGATGACAAAGCGGCTCGGCAGCTGGCTCGCTTCCACCACCGCGTTGTTGCCAACGAGCACGTCACCGGGCATGTCAGCCTGACTGAGCTGCAGATGGGTTGCATCATGCGTGAGCACGCTGGTGTAGCAGCCGTGCGACCAGAACACCTCAGCCCCCGCACTGACCATCTCCGGCACCAGGTTCATCATCACGTCGCACTCACTGCCCCCCACCCGGCGAAGCCTGAGACCTGCGAGTGCCCGCAGATACTGCCCTGTGATCGACCAGCTCCAGATCCGCTGGATCTGGTTCATCTTTCGCTGCCGGGCAAACTGCACGGTGGCCGCAAGACTCCCTAGCGGCAGTATCCCAGGCTGCGTGCGGGTGAGCCGCAGAAACAGGCAGCCAACGACCGACGTCACCACCACGCTCAGCCAGGTTGTCACTACGGCATACGCGGCAAGTCCGGCAAGCAGCACCCCTGGTGGCACCGTCCGCAGACTCACAACCTCAGCTGCCCCACCGCGAAGTGAGAGTCCTGCCGTTGCCCAGGCGACACAGGCCGCAGGAACCACAACCAGCACCAGTTCGATTGCCAGCTGCAGGCCCACGCGAACGAGCTCGCCACTGACGGAGAGGCGAACCGGTGCCGCCACTCGCTCAGGCCGCTTGAGCCGGCGTGTGCGGCTGCGGAGTTCGCCAGCCGCTCCCTCCACCTGTTCGTCCCGCCCCACACGTTCGGCAACCGACGAGAGTGGCGTGAGCACGCAGCCCTGCCCCAGCGACGCACCGGCGGCGACCCCGGCTCGCATCCCAAGCACGCAGCCGTCTCCGACTTGCACGCGGCCCAGATGCAGGCTCTGCCCCACCCAGCGTGACGTACTCACGCAGGCACCAGTCTGGATCGCCACGTCACTCCCCAGGTCCAACAGACACAGCGGCCCGGAAAACTCTGCATCGGTGGCCGCCTGCAGGTTGCCTCCCACTTTGGCTCCCAGGCACCGCAGCACTGCCGCCATTACCAATGGCCAGCGAAACGATGTGGAGAGAGGACGCAACACCAGCTGCTGACATCGGCCACGCCACCAGACCCGCAGGTGCATCCAGCTCCACTTGGGATACACGCCCGGTGCGACCTCCCGCCAACGCCGTCCTAGCCCCCATCCCAGCAGCACGACCCAGGCCAGCGCCGCGAATGGCAGCAGCACTGCGGCAGACGCCACCAGGCTGCCAGCGAGGAGAAAGCCACCAAGCCCGAGCGTGCTGACGAGCCGATCGAGCTGGCCCACAGCGACGAGCGTGATCAGGCCCACGACTGCAGGCAGGTAGAGCAGTGTGAGCAGCCCCATCTGAAGAAGTGTGAACAGCCGGGCCCCGAGCGGCTTCGCAGCGGCCTGATCAGCGGGCTCCGTCGCCGTATCACTCTCCGCATCTCCCGAGAACTCGGCTGCGTCATCAACGGTGTGACGGGGACGCTCAGCAACCGCGGCTGCTGTGGCAACCTCCGAGAGCAGGTCTCGCACACTTACTCGATAGCCCGCCATCTGCAGCTGCTGCACGAGTCGGGCGATCGCGATCGAATGCCCACCATGATCCACAAACCGGTCTCGCCACTGCAGCTGGCTTCCGAGCACATCACGGCAGAGCTGCAGCACCGCCATCTGGTCATCGGAAACTATGGCATCAGCACCGTCCTCGGCGACGACCAGCGGATGTTCCTGATCTCCCATCAGAGCTGTCCGCTCGCCGCTGGCAGCCCCGATCGCTTCGATCTTCGGGAGCATTCCTCGATCGATCTTTCCCGAGAGCGGCTTGAGCACAAAGCTCCGAATCAGAAACAGCCGCGTCGGCACCGAGGGCTCAGGCAGCTCGGCGGCGAGCGTCTCGAGCACGGTGGCGGCCCAGGCTTCGGGCGCCGCCACCACGTTGTCGTCTTCGAGCAGGTCATCCGCACGCGAGGCCGCCACCACAAAGGCGATCAGTTCTTCGCCCTGGTAATCGACCACCGCAGCGTCGATCTCGGCAAACCGCGTCTGTAGCAGATCTTCAATCGGCTGGATCTCAACCCGATGGCCGCGGACCTTCAGCTGTGCATCAACGCGGCCTAAGAAATGCACCTGCAGCAGCAGAGGATCGATCTGGCAGCGGTCACCGGTGCGGTAGAGCCGTCCAAACCGTGGATGCTGGATAAACTTCTCGGCGGTCTGCTCCGGCAGATTGCGATATCCACGAGCCAGATGCACGCCGCCGATGCAGAGCTCACCAGTTTCCCCATGCCGGCGTTCCTGGAGTCCCCCTTCCTCCAGAATCACATAGGTCACGTTTGGAAATGGAGAGCCAATCGTGACCGGTGCTCCCGGCCGGAGACTCTGTCGGCTTGTGTCGGTGCTCGCCTCGGTGGGACCGTAGGTATTGATGATCTGGCGACGACCGCGGGTCCACGGCTCCACCAGTGCCGGAGGAAAGGCCTCCCCGGCCGGCACGATAAAGCGACAGATCGGCGAGGGGAGATCGATCTCCGGCTGGCTGCTGAGCGTGGTCAGCAGGACGGGCGGGCAGAACAGCACCGTCACTTCCGCCTCGACAAGAATCGGCACGAGGTCTGGTCCCGAGCGGACTTCATCCTTCGTCAGCAGAACAACAGTGCAGCCTGACACCCAGGCCGAATACATCTCGGAGATGCTGCCGTCGTAGCCGAGCGACGAGGTGAGTGTCGTGGCATCCATCCCGGCAACCAGGTCAAAGGAATCGGCGTAGGTCTGGGCGAGATTGACATAGCCAGCATGCGGACACTCCACTCCCTTCGGCCTGCCAGTGGTGCCGCTGGTATAGAACAGCGAAGCGAGGCGAACGGTGGGGTCGTCAAGCCAGGCCGGTGGTCGCACTGTTAGCTCAACATCGGAGAGCTGACAGACATCAACTGTCGGCAGGCTGCGAAATGCGGGCTCTCCACGCGTCAGCACCAGAACAGGCTCCGCATCGCTGAGCATGTGGTTGATCAACGCCTCCGGAGCGTCTGTGTCGAGAAAGAGCATCACCCCACCAGCCCGCAGCACCCCGAGGTGTGCTGCGACGATGTGGGAGCTCTCCTGCGGCATTGCCACCGCGACCACCTGATCTGGGCCTGTGAGGTACGTGGCTACGGCCGCCGCGATTCGGTTGGCCGCCTGATCGAGCTCGGCATAGGTCAGCCGCTCACCAGTGCTTGGCACCTCAAGCGCCGGAAAAGTTGGGTAGCAAGCGGCGGTGCGGGAAAACACCTCCCACAGCCAGTGGACGCCCTCCTGATGCGGGGCATTTATCAGGTGCCGATCAGCAAACCGATCGGTCAGACTGAACGGGCAGGCATCGTCGCGCTCGGAACGCGACCACCGCACCACCACGCGATACCGCCACCATGCGGCAGCTGTTAGCAGCAGCATCACGCCAGCAGCGATGGCACTCATCACAGCAGCAGTCGAGATCGGAGCCATCACAGGGTTGTCCTGTCAGATCACCAGAACATCACGAGCGATCGAAATACCGCTCCATCGTCCCGGTCCGCCGCACATCGAGTGTGACGCAGTGAAAACCGCCCCCCAGCATCTTTGAGTGTCGCAGCTTGAGCGGGACGACGGTCAGTCCCTTCGACTCCAGCAGCCGAATCAGACCGAGCTGGTCGCGATCGACCGCGACGACCTCAGGGCTGAGACTAAACACGTTCATATCAATCCACTCGCTGCCGATCGCCTTGGAGAGATACTCGGCGTTGAAATGATCCGTGTTCTCCATAGGAGGGCTCATGATCACGTCCCACTTCTGGAGAAACTCAGGAACGGTTGACTCGCTGATCCTTCCAGGATTGCAAAGCACCAGCCCCGGCCGCAGGGCCGCGAAGGTCGAATCGATGTGGCTCCCGTAGTAGACGCCTTCGAGAAAGTGGACTCGAAAACGCTCGCCCAACACCGTCTGCAGCCATCGCCCACCGCGGCGGTTGCCTGTGGCACTCACGAGATAGAGCAGGTCTTCACCAAACCGCAACACATTCGCAGCGTCGAACGCCGGCTCATCTTCCCGCGGTGTGGGGCGACTGAGATCGACGTCAAAGAGTTCATCCCGCAGCATCGGCTTGGGAGCAGCAAACCACTTTGCACCGGAGTCGAGATACTCAAGCAATAGCTCTTTGTAGCTTGAGCACTCCTGGGACCGGCTGCGAATGACGTTGGGGGTCTCAATGATGCGATCGCCAATCGCCAACAGCACATCACGCGGGCAGTAGTTGTAGTAGCCCTGGCTCTTCCAGTGGATCGTGGAAAACTCTGCCTCGTGTGGCCAGGTTGTTGGGCGGCGGACCTTCGCTCCCGCCTGCTGCAACACCTTCACAAAGGCCTCGAGGTCTTCCTCCGTCTCGTCGATAATCCACTGCGGAAAGGGGCCCTGCGGAATCTCCTCGATCGCACGATCGGGATACTCCGCGAGCCGGGTGCTTGGATCGGCGTAGGGAAACCGAGCGGCCAGTGGGTTGCCGACAATCACCTCTTCGAGTGGATCCCACTCGTTGCAGCTCCAGACTAGCGACATCGTTCGTGCACCTTCAGCTAAAAATAAGGACTCACTCAACCAACGAGTGACTAGTCTCCTCGACCATGCCCGACGTGGAAACACCGGTGCCTCTCGCCTGAACTGTCAGGCTTCTCAGCATATCGGGTTTGCCCATTGTGCCGATGGAAAGTAGGGTCAAGAGGAACCGTTTCCTGCCGGAGGACCTTACCCCGCAATGAAGTTTTCTCGCCTTGCGACCGCCTCGCTGCTCCTGCTGACCACCTGTATTTTCACTCTGCCGCGGCTACGTGCCGACGACGCAGCAGCAAATGACACAGCCCTCAACGACACAGAAATCAACGATACGGCAGCCAACACAGAAGAGCCCTCCGTGCTCGAGGCCGCAACCGACGCTGTCAAAGAGGCCGTTACCGATGCCGTTGTCGAAACCGTAACGGAAGCCACCGCCGACGTCGTGCAGGACAAGACGCTCGTTCTGCGAATCTCCCGCGAGTTTATCCGCTCTCGCGTGCCGAAGGTGGTCGACCAGGCCACGCCCGTCGATCGCTGCCTGTTTGGCGCGAAGGTGACAGGCGAGGCGATTACCAATGGCCACCCGCTCGTGGTTGAGAATGGAACGCCGGAGCATCCGAGTTTCAT
>CALCGM010000210.1 GCA_937900985.1 uncultured Planctomycetaceae bacterium
GTAGATCAGCTGGCCGTTTTCCATGTCGACCGAGGCGTTGATGCCCGGATGCTGACGCAGCGACAGGCTGACCGCCTTGATCACGAAGGCCAGCGCCGTCAGCTTCACGCCGCTCGCCGCATACTCCTTCGAACTCGCCTTTCGCAGCCGCTCAAGCTCCGTGACGTCGGCATCATCGAAGTTGGTCAGGTGAGGAATCTCGGTGGCACTCCGCACCATGTTGGCAGCGATCGTCCGCCGCATCCGCGACATCGCCTCACGACGGACGGGCCCCCAGTCGTCGCGTTCTCCGGATCCCGCCGCGGCCTGACGAGCCCCGGCGTTCTTGCCGGCCTCGCGGACCGCAGCCACAACGTCTTCTCGCAGGATCCGGCCATGAGGGCCGGTGCCCGTGACACGCGAGAGTTCGACGCCCAGTTCTCGGGCAAGCCTTCGCACGGCTGGCCCGGCCGGGTCCAGGCTGCCGGTCGATGCAGGGCTAGCCTCCGCTACCGGAGCCGCGGCCACGGCAACAGGAGCGGCTGCTGGGACGGGGGCAGGGGCCGCCGGAGGCGGGCTGGAGGGCTGGGGAGCGGGAGCCGCTGCAGGCGGGGCTGCCTCAGCAGCTGGCTGCGGCGGAGGGGCCACCGGAGCGGCGGCCGCGGCGGCATCGGCAGATTCCAGCATGACGAGCGGCTGCCCAACCTGGACCGTGTCGCCCTTCTTCACCAGCACTTCAGCCACCCGACCGCCTGGCGTGCAGGGCACTTCAATGACCGCCTTGTCGGTCTCCACCTCGAGCAGCGACTGCCCCGGGGCAAGCACATCTCCAGGAGACACAAACACGCTCACGACGTCGCCTGATGCGATGTTTTCACCCAGGTCTGGAAGATTGAATGGGGTTGCCATGAACGGACGGTCCTTACCTTTCGTACTGGTTCACCCGAAGGGTCTCAGCGGCGTCACACCGGACGAAACCGATCGGGCTTGGTTCGATCAACACGGGCTCATGCCAACGCGGGGTCGATCTTGTCCGGATCGATACCAAGGTCGCGAATGGCAGCCGACACGCGATCGATACCGATCACGCCCTTTTCGGCGAGCCGCCAGAGTGTTCCCACAACGATGCTTTCGGCGTCCACCTCAAAGTGCCGCCTCAGCCGCCCTCGTGTTTCGCTCCGCCCAAAGCCATCGGTTCCCATGGCAAAGAGCCCACCGGGCACCCACGGATCAAGCTGCTCAGGGACGGCTCGGACATGGTCGCTGGCAGCAACGCACACGTCGCTGATACCGGCGAGACAGTCCTCAAGATAACTCCGCTTGGGCGTCGCTTCCGGATGAAGCATGTTCCAGCGGCGGCACTCCTGGGCCTCGCGACGGAGCTCCTTCCAGCTCGTCACGCTCCAGACGTCGCTGGAAATCCCAAAGCGGTCGGCGAGCATCTCCGACGCCCGCAGCACCTCTCGCAGGATGGCACCCGAGCCGAACAGCTGCACCTTGGCAAGCGGGCTGCCGCTGCCAACCGCAGTTTCCCGCAGCCGGTACATCCCCTTGAGAATGCCCTCCTCACAGCCTTCCGGCATCGGGGGCATCTCGTAGTTCTCGTTGTAGACGGTGATGTAGTAGATCCAGTCTTCACCCTTGGCATACATCCGCTCGAGCCCGTCGAGCATGATCACCGTCGACTCGTAGACAAAGGCCGGGTCGTAGGCCCGCACCGTCGGATAGGCCATCGCAAACAGGTGGCTGTGGCCATCCTGATGCTGCAGGCCCTCTCCGTTGAGCGTGGTCCTGCCAGCGGTGCCGCCAACGAGGAAGCCGCGGGCCCTCGAATCGCAGGCCGCCCAGATCAGGTCACCGATCCGCTGAAAGCCAAACATCGAGTAGTAGATAAACATCGGAATCATCGGCACGCCATGACTGGCGTAGGCCGTGCCTGCAGCGACAAAGCTCGCCATGCTGCCGGCTTCCGTGATGCCTTCCTCGAGGATCTGCCCGTCCTTGGCCTCTCGATAGTAGAGCAGCTGATCGGAATCGACCGGCTCGTAGAGCTGGCCGGTGTGGGCGTAGATCCCGCACTGCTTGAAGAGCGGATCCATACCAAACGTCCGCGACTCATCCGGCACGATCGGCACGATGTACTTGCCGATCGCCTTGTCTTTGAGCAACGACGCCATCAACGTCACCACGCCAGTGGTCGTGGAAACCTCGCGGCCGGCGCTCTTGGCAATGAAGGAGCGGTAGTCGTCGAGCTTGGGCGTCTCCAACACCGGGGGATTGCTCGGCCGACCCGGCACGTTGCCGCCGAGAGCCTCCCGACGCTCGCGGAGATACTTCATCTCAGGCGAGTCTTCGGGGGGGCGATAGAACGGCGCCTCTGCCACCTCGTCGTCGGAGATCGGAATGCCAAACCGCGACCGGAAGGCCCGCAGTTCGTCTTCGTTGAGCTTCTTCTGCTGGTGGGTGACGTTTCGACCTTCTCCCACCTCGCCGAGCCCGTAGCCCTTGATCGTCTTGGCGATGATCACCGTCGGCTTGCCGTGGCACTGCATCGCCGCGGCGTAGGCCGCATAGACCTTCTCCGGATCGTGGCCACCACGCTTGAGCTTCTTGAGCTTCTCATCAGAGAGGTGGCTCACCATCTCGAGCAGCCGCGGATCGACGCCGAAGAAGTGCTCGCGGATGTAGTCGCCGCCCATGACGGTGTATTTCTGATACTGCCCGTCGATGACCTCGTTCATTCGCTGAACGAGCACACCCTCGTCGTCTTTATCGAGGAGCGGATCCCAGTCTTCGCCCCAGATCACCTTGATGACGTTCCAGCCGGCACCTCGGAAGACGCCTTCGAGCTCCTGGATGATCTTGCCGTTGCCGCGAACAGGGCCGTCGAGCCGCTGCAGGTTGCAGTTGATGACAAAGACCAGGTTGTCGAGCTTCTCGCGTGCGGCGAGCGTGATTGCCCCGAGCGTCTCCGGCTCGTCGGTCTCGCCGTCACCGATAAACGACCAGACGTGCTGCCGGCTCGTGTCTTTGATGCCCCGATCCTGCAGGTATTTGTTGAAGCGGGCCTGATAGATGGCCATGATCGGCCCCAGCCCCATCGAAACCGTCGGAAACTCCCAGAACGTGGGCATCAGCCACGGATGCGGGTAGCTCGACAGCCCGCCGCCTTCAGCGAGCTCTCGCCGGAAGTTTTCCAGCTGCTTTTCGCTCAGCCGGCCCTCGACGAAGGCCCGGGAATAGATGCCCGGCGAGGCATGCCCCTGGAAATAGACCTGGTCGCCGGAGTAGTCGTCGCCGCGGCCACGGATGAAGTGGTTCATCGCCACTTCAACGAGCGTCGCCGATGAGGCAAACGTCGAGATGTGGCCGCCGATGCTCTTGTCTTCGCGATTGGCCCGCACAACCATCGCCATCGCGTTCCAGCGAATGATGCTCTTGATCCGTCGCTCAAGCTCGCGGTTGCCCGGAAAGGCCGGCTGCTTTTCCAGCGGAATCGTGTTGATGTAGGGCGTCGTCGCCGAAAAAGGAATCGGCACGCCGAGCCGGTAGGCCTCCTGCTCGATGGCCTGCAGCAGGTAGGCGGCGCGATCGCCCCCGCGGCTGTCCATCACATAGCGGAGCGAATCCAGCCACTCCTTGGTCTCGGAAGGATCGGTGTCCATCCCGCTGGTGCCGTCAACGACCTGCGGCTGGCCGCCCGGAACGATCGCCATCGGTGAATGACCGCCCCCGGGAATCTGGCCGTTGGAGCCGCTTTCCGCGGTGACTGGACGTGCAGCGATACCAGAGGCTGAGCCTCGAACGAGGGGATCCTCGGATCCGACGCCGCCCACCGTGCTCCTGCTGGACTGGTCGGCTTCCGAACTGGACATTGCATACTCCCGGAGGACGGAGATCTTTCCTGACTCCATTATTCTGACACATTCGCCGAGCGTAAAGACCGACGTCTCCACCGCCCACTTCACTGACGGTGAGAAAAACGACCCCGACGGCCGCTAGGACCGGCTGCGGGGCCGATAGATTTCGGTCGCCGTGCCCAGCTGGCCCTCGGCGGAGAAACCAACCGTCTCGCCCAGCGTGGGGTGGGCATGGATCGTGTCGGCCAAATCGACCGCCGTGCAGCCCATCTCGATCGCGAGCGTGCCCTCGGCAATCAGCTCTCCTGCGCCTGGGCCCACGATACCAACCCCGAGCACTCGCTCGCTCTCGGGATCGAAAAGGATCTTCGTGAGGCCCTCGGTGCGACCGATCGACTGGGCACGGCCGCTGGCTGCCCAGGGATACTTGCTGACTTCGACAGCCCGGCCTTGGGCCGCAGCCTCCTGCTCGGTCAGGCCTGCCCAGGCAATCTCGGGGTCGGTGAAGACCACCGCAGGAATCGCGCGGGGATCAAACACCGTCGGCTCGCCATGAATAGCCTCAACCGCCACCTTGCCCTGGTGGCTCGCCCGATGGGCAAGCATTGGCTCACCGCACACGTCGCCGATCGCGTAGATCGATGGGTCGCTGGTTTGCTGGCTGGCATCCACGCCAACGAATCCCTTGCCGTCGATCGTGACGGCGGTGTTTTCCAGCCCCAGGCCGTCGGAGTTGGGGCGACGCCCCACCGACACCAGCACCCGGGAAAACAACTCGGTGGTGGTTCCTTCAGGCCCTTCGAGCGTGACGGCGATCGCATCGCCACGATCCTCGAGTTTGGCCACCTTGGTGCCGAGCATGATGCGGTCGAAGAGGCCACCAAGCCGTTTGGCAAGCGGCTTCACCAGATCGCGATCCGCCCCAGGCAAGAGGCCATCGGTGAGCTCCACGACCGAGACCTTCGAGCCAAGTTCGGCATACACCGTGCCCATTTCGAGCCCGATATAGCCTCCGCCGATCACCAGCAGTGATTCGGGAATCTCCTGCAGCTCGAGGGCCGTGGTGGAATCCATCACCCGCGGTGTTGGCAGGTCAAACGCCGGGATTCGAGCGGGCCGCGAGCCACTTGCCAGGATGCACCGCTCAAACTGAATCGTCTCGTGGCCGCCGCCCGCCAGCGTGACTTCCAGGGTGTTTGAGCCAGAAAACCGGGCCTCTCCCTGAACGACGGTCACGTTACGCCGCTTGGCCAGCTGGCCCAGACCGCCCGTGAGCGTCGAGATGACGTCGTCCTTTCTGCCCCGCAGCTGGTCGACGTCGATCGTCGGCGGCTGGAACGCGATGCCCCATTCGGCCATTTCTCGCGATTCCGAGAGCACGCGGCCCACGTGGAGCAGCGCCTTCGACGGAATGCAGCCCCGCAGCAGACAGGTGCCCCCCAGACGCTCTTCCCGCTCGACAAGGGTCACAGACATACCCAGATCGGCAGCAAGAAACGCTGCGGCGTAACCACCGGGGCCACCGCCAAGCACGACAAGGGAACTCTGCATCACCGATCCTCATTTCACGGGTTGCCGGGAAAAGCCATCTCGATTGCTCCGGCGTTGCTGTTGTAGGTTCGCA
>CALCGM010000211.1 GCA_937900985.1 uncultured Planctomycetaceae bacterium
TTCACCCGATTGTGACGACAGGAGAAGCTATGCGGCCCCCAGTCCGACGACCGTCCGCCGCTTGCCTGCGCTGCCTCACGGCACACCTTGTGCTCGCGTGCAGCCTGATAGCCAGCCTTCAGCAGGCCGCTGCTCAGAGTGTGCCGGCCGGTGAGCCCACACTCGCCGACGCGGCCGAAGCCGAAGCGGGCCTGGCCACGGTGGAGGAGCTCCGCCTGGCCGAGCCCAGCGGCGAGGAGCCGCCGCTGAGCCGGGCAGAGATCGAAATGCTGATCGAGGCGGAAGTGCAGCGGCGGCTTGGCGGGATTCCGCGGCCTCGCTACATCGCGGCGACAGACGTTGTGCCGCCCCAAGGGATTCTGCTGCTCGACACCCAGCCCCGCCGCGGCGAGTTTCCCTTCGCGATGGCGCTCGGCGGCTTTATGCAGCTGCGGTGGTTTGAGTTTGCCCGCAGCAAGAATGAATGGGTCGACGCGGCTGGCGTGACGCGGCCGATCAACAACATCAACACGTTTAACATCAACCGCTTCCTGCTCTCGCTCAATGGCCATGTGGCCGACGAGCGGCTCTTCTACAACTTTGCTCTCTTCGGCACGACCAACGTCGGCATCCGCTCGGGTGTGGTGCCGATCGGGCTGGCGGGCTGGAAGTTTGGCGATGCGGCCAGCCTTGGGGCTGGCATGTCGCTCGTCTCGGCGACGCGGGAGTGGACACAGCCGAATCCCTGGACGATCGGTGTCGACCGCAGCATGGCCAACACCTTCTTTCGGCCTGGCTTCTCCCCGGGGGCGCAGGTGACCGGCAGGCTGCTCGATGGCGAGGTCAACTATGTGGCTGGCGTCTGGAACGCGATCGATGGTGGAACCACCGGTGTGCTGCGGCGTGGCACATCGATGGCCTGGGCCGGGAATGTCTGGTGGGAGCCGCTGGGACCGTTTGGGCTTGGTGGCTCCGACATGGAGGTTCATGACGACCCTGCCATCCGCATCGGCACCACCGGAGCCTACGCCCTCACCAACGCCCTGCCGATTCCCGGCAACAACCCGGAAGATACGGTGGTGCGGCTCTCCGATGGCACCCCACTGAGCGAGCCGAATGCCCTCGGCCCCGACTCCCAAGTTGATCAGTTTGTCTACCGGCTGATGACCGTGGATGCCGCCTGGAAGTATCGCGGCGTGGCGATTTCGTTTGAGTACTACTTCCGGCTGCTCAACAGCTTTCAGGGCGTCGGGGAGTTTGAGCGACAGAGCCTCTACGACCACGGAGGGCTGGCCTACCTCTCCTGGTGTCTTGTGCCGCGAACCTATGAGCTCTACGCCCGGTCGAGCGTGGTCACCGGGCCCTATGGAACAGGCCAGGAATATGGAGGCGGGATGAACTGGTATCTCAAGCAGTCCCGTCAGACCCGGCTCACGCTTGAGGCGCTCTCAATCAACAAGAGCCCTGCGCAGAACTTCATCTACCCCTACCGGGCCGGTTACACCGGAACGGCCATCCAGACCCAGCTGGTGGTGGCCTTTTAGCCCTTTCCCGATCCCAAACGACAGCGACACGGCTACCATAGACCAGTTGCAGCAGGCGTTTCACCGCAGGCTGCCGAGGGGGAGATGGGCCATGCCACCGCAATCAGGTCGACCGCTCGCGCGGCAGCTGCTGCTTCCGGTCGTGGGGCTACTCGTGGCGGGTGTGCTTGCCAACGTTGCCTTTGCCGCCTGGCTGGCGGCTCGTCGGCACAGCGAAGAGATCGCCCTGCGACAGCAGCAGGTGGCGGAGACGCTGGCCTCGTCGCGGGTGGCCCTCTCGCCGGCAGTGCTCACGGCGCTCCACAACCTGACGGGCAACCACTTTGTGATCTGGAACGAGCAGGTCGTTCGCTCGACGCTTCCGGAGACGACAGCAGGACCGCTTGAAGCATCGCTGACCGAGCTCCAACAACGCGACCCGGCAGCCCCGCCAGCCGGCACCGTCCGCGTTGCGGCCACGGCCTACTCAGTCACCGCACTCCAGCCAGGCGTCGGCAGGCCAGAGACGGTGCTTGTGCTCACGCCAACGGCAGGCTTTTCACGGGCCCTCTTTGATGCGATCTGGCCGGTCCTCGCCGTCGCGGCAGTCACGCTGGCGGTGCTTGCCCCCTTGGGTGTGCATGCGAGCGATCGGATCGGGAGGCGGATCGCCAGAATCGAACGCCATGTCGGCCGGATTGCGGATGGCGACTTTGGTCGCACTCTCGACGACGAGCCCCGGCATCCTGGCGAGAGCGATGAGATCAGCCGCCTCGTTTCGAGCATCAATGCGATGAGTGCGGCGCTGGCTGAGCTCCGCAACTCGCTGGCCGTGGGTGAGCGGCAGCGGCTCCTCGGGCAGCTGGCCGCCGGCTTTGCGCACGAGTTTCGCAACGGGCTCACCGGGGCACGGTTGGCGATCGACCTGCACCGCACCCGCTGCGGACAGGCTGACGGTGAGGCGAGCCCTGATGAGAGTCTCGCGGTCGCTCGGCGGCAGCTCGACATCATGGAAGAGGAGGTGCACGGCCTGCTCGCCCTCGGCCGCAGCACCGACGTGGCCAGCGGCCTGATTCCCCTCGACGTGCTGCTCGATGAGGTCCGCGAGCTCGTCGATCCCCGGGCGGCCCATGCCGGGGTGCGGCTGACGGTGCAGTCGTCGGGAGGCGGCGTGGTCAGCGGTCGACGGGAGAGCCTGCGGGCGGCCGTGGCCAACCTCGCCTTGAATGCGATCGAGGCGGCCTGCGAGGCGGCCGCCGAGCGAGCATCGCCGCACCTCGGCAGCGTGCAGATCTGGGCCGAGCGAATGGAGCAGGATGACGGCACGAGCATGGTCTCGATCATGGTGGAGGATTCCGGGAGCGGTCCTCCGACGGAGCTGTCGGTGAGCGTGTTTGATCCGTTTGTCACCGGAAAGCC
>CALCGM010000212.1 GCA_937900985.1 uncultured Planctomycetaceae bacterium
CCGACTGCCGCTGCCGCATCCTCGCCAGCATGGCGTCGGCCCCCGCCTCGCGAAGCTGCCCAGCCACCGCATGCCCCAGCTGACGCGCGACCTGCATCGCCTCGCTCGCTGCGACATCGACGCTCATCGCCGCAGTGACATCGATTCGCTCCACGCCAATCGGGGTATTCTCCAGCACACAGGCGGTAAGTTCCAGTTTTCCCTCATTCTCGCGAGAAAACCCACCAATTGGAGCAAGACACCCACCGGCGAGTGCCGAAAGGCACGCCCGCTCTGCCGCGATGGCGCGGTGCGACGGAGCGTCGTCGATCAGCGACAGGGCCTCCTGCAACGCCGTATCCTCGGCCCGCACCTGCAGGGCCAGGGCTCCCTGCGCGATCGCCGGCCAAAAACGCGGCGGCTCCAGGAGTTCGGCTCCGCGATCAGCAAGGCCGACACGCTCGAGGCCTGCCGCGGCGAGGATGATGCCCGCGTAGTCTCCCGAGGTCACCCGCCCGAGTCGGGTATCGATGTTGCCACGCAGCGGGGCCGTCACGAGGTCGGGCCGCAGCTTCAGCAGCTGAGTCACCCTGCGAATGCTTGAGGTGCCAATCACCGCCCCCGCAGGCAGCTCGTCAAGGGGCCTGCCGTCGGCCGTGACCAGCATGTCGAAGGGGGTCACCCGCCGCGGGACGGCAACCACCATCAGCCCAGCGGTGTCTGTTGTCGGCAGGTCTTTGCAGCTGTGCACGGCGGCGTCGACACGGCCCTCAAGCAACGCTTTTTCAAGCTCATGCACGAAGACGCCGTCTCGGCCCAGGCTGGCGATCGGGGCATCTCGCCTGACATCGCCGGTCGTCTGAACGATCTCGATCTCCACATCGCAGCCAACCGAGCGAAGCTGATCGGCGACATGCCCCGTCTGGGTCCGTGCCAGGAGGCTACCTCGAGTACCGAGAACGATGCGGGGCATGGAGAGAGACACACTCGAAAGCGACAAAAGGAAGGGGAGACGTGGCGTCGCGGGGGGCCGGCGTCACGAACCGTCTGCCGTGAGCGTGCTGGTCCGCTCAGCCTTCGCGACCGCTGAAACATACACCTCTTGAGCCCCTGCGGCGAGGAGGGCCTGGGTGCAGGCGGCCAATGTGGCACCCGTCGTGATCACGTCATCGACCAACAGCACCCGTTGCCCACGGACGCCCGGCCCCGCCTGAAACGCTCCCGTGACGTTGGCCGGCCGCTGCTGCGGCGGCAGGGTGTTTTGCATGCTCGTGGCCCGGACCCGCCGCAACAGCCGCCGCTGCCGCACGCCGAGTGATCCCGCAACAGCCGCGGCGATCACGCCTGCGGAGCTCGTGCCTCGCACGGCTCGTCGTCGCCAGTGCATCGGCACGCCAACCACCAGATCCAGCCGCACCGCCGCGAGCCGCGATCGCACGAGGCCTCCCAGCCGGCGGCCAAGGGCCATCGCGATCGGCTCTCCGGCCGGCCGCTTGGCCCGCACCACCGCATCGCGTGCCAGGTCGCCATACCCGGCCAGCACCACCAGCCGCTGCCAGGGAGGTGCCGCCCGCAGGCAGCCCTCACACACTCCCTCTTCCGCCAGAGCTGCCGACGCTCCACAGCGACCGCACCGGAGCAGATCGGCCGTCAGCTCCGCCAGACACGCTGGGCAGAAGTCGCGAAAGGGCGACGTCGCCGCTGAGGTGTTTGCCTCACCGAGAAGGCTCCGCTGGCAGAGCAGGCACTCAGGCGGAAACAGGAGGTCTGCAGCGGCAGTGGCAAGGCCAGTGAGCGGTCGCATGCTGCAGCCCCCGTGCGGTGCTGGGAAAGCCTTCCTCGTGTCAAAAACCGATTGACGCTCAGCCGTGCAGGTCTCTATTGTCCGCCCCTCTGATCACGCCGACTGTCGTTCCGTGGGCCGCCGTCTGAACAGCTTTCTCTCTCAAGACCGCCGGCTCTGGAGGCCCTTCCGCCGGTCGAACGGCGCACAGCCATGCTCATCGATCGCTACATCACCAGGGCGCAGATCAACTCGTTTCTGATCGTCTTTGTCAGTCTGGCAGGCCTCACGTTTGTTGTCGACGCTTTCAACAACATCGAGGAGTTCATCGCCCACGCCCCCGAGGGCGGTGGGCTCTGGCGGGTTCTTGGGCGTTACTACGGCTTCCGGCTGATCTCGTTTTTCGATGCCACCAGCGGGGTCATCGCCCTGGCCAGTGCGATGTTCGCCCTTTCGTGGCTTGAGCGGCACAACGAACTGACCGCCCTTCTCGCCGCTGGCGTCACCCGCTGGCGAATCGCAAGGCCGGCCATCGTCTTCGCTGGCGTTGTGGCCCTCGTGGCTGCGGCCAACCGCGAAGTCGTGCTCCCGCAGATTCGCCATGCCTTGGAAGGCAACGCGCAAGATCTCTCTGGCGATGCCTGGCAGCCGTTCGAAGCCCGCTACGACCACCGCACGGAGATCCTTTTTCGCGGCAAGCAGTGGCGGCGGAGCGAACGTCTGATCCAAGAGCCGAGCCTGCTCCTCCCGCCATCGATGGCTGGGGTGAGTGCCCAGGTGGATGCCGCAGAGGCTCGCTGGCTTCCTGCAGACGCCTCCCATCCGGCAGGCTACCTGCTCGTTGGCGTCAGCGAACCGGCTGCCATCGACGGCATCCCCAGCCTCACGCTCGGCGGCGTGACGGTGATTCACACTCGTCAGGATTCAGAATGGCTCGACCCAGGCTCCTGTTTCGTGGCAAGTGACGTGAGCTTTGAGCAGCTCATCGGCTCGAGCAACTGGAGCCTCTACTCGTCAACGCCCGACCTCGTGCGGGCCATTGGCAATCCGGCCATTGGCGTGACCGCCGATGTTCCACTCCGCGCCCACGCCCGCCTGGTGCAGCCGATCCTCGACCTGTCGCTGACCATCCTCGGGCTGCCGCTGGTTGTGGGCCCCAGCCGCAAGGGCGTGTTTGTTGCGGTTGGGCTGTCGGTCGTGCTGACGGCCGTCTTTCTGCTCACGACGCTCGGCTGCCATGCCCTGGCAACGAGCTATGTCATCAGCCCGTCGCTCGGCGCCTGGCTGCCGGTGATGCTGCTCACGCCGCTGACGGCCTGGCAGGCGCAGCCCATGTGGCAGTAACCGCGGGCAGATCCGGAAACAGCGGCCCTCCGCCACGATCAGCCGCCGGGCACGATCACCCCGCTGGCTCCCGACCCGATGGTCGAAAAGCCTTCCTGGGATCCGGAGCCCGAACTGGAGCCCGTCCCCGACCCCGTCCCCGACGAGGTGCCGCTGCCATACGACATCGGGGTGGCGGCATCGCCACCCGCTGCTGGCGACGCCGCGGCCGAGGCATCACCACCAGCCGCGGCGGCGGCCCGCGGCGGGCCACTGGTGTAGTTCTCGACGCTCTGCTGGTAGGCCGTTTCATAGTCGGCACACGACGCCAGCGTCAGGCTGAACACAGCCAACGCCCCGCAGGCAATGCCCCGCCCACAGCAAAGCTCGCGCAACCGGAAAGCTCGTCGCGACCGGAAAGCATGATGGACATTCGCTCGATTCACCAATCGTTTTCGCTCCACGAGAACCTCCGAGTGATCCGATCAGGTTATGTGTGGAACGGTCGTTCCACGATGAAAGATATCTGCCGCAGTTCTTCCGAATACTTCGAAGGGACACCCGTTCCGAGCTGGGAGCAACTCTCCAGCCGAAAGAGCGAGAACGATCCGGCAAAGGAGTGCCACCCATGCGAATCAACACGACGCGGTTCGGACGCATCGACATTGAAACAGACGACCTGCTGCATTTTGCCAGCGGGCTGCCCGGACTGGAAGACTGCCAGCGATGGGCGTTGCTCGCGGATGCCGGCAACGAGGCCCTGGGATGGCTGCAGTCCACCAGCCGCAGCGATGTCGCCCTGGCGGTGGTCAGCCCCCGGCGGTTTGTGCCCGACTATCAGGTGCGGATCCCCCGCAGCGAGCTGACTCCGCTGGCGATGCGTGACCTCCGCGACGCACAGCTCTTGGTGGTTGTCGCCCGGCATGCCGGGGCGCTCACCCTCAACTTGAAGGCACCAATCGTTATCAACGTTGAAGCCCGCACAGGCCGTCAAGTCGTTGCGAGCGGCGACCTTCCGATGCGATATGAGCTTGTCGGCCAACGTTCACCGCTCAAAAAGAGTGCATAATACGAGTGTGGCGCCCGAACTTAGGCCGGCTTGCCACACACAGGATAAGGTCAGGAAGGAACCACCGATGCTCGTACTCTCCAGACAACGCGACGAAAGCATCATGATTGGCGACAGCATTGTCGTCACGATTGTCGACATCCGGGGAGACAAGGTGCGGCTGGGGATCAATGCCCCGGCCGAGGTGCCGGTGCATCGCCAGGAAGTCTACGAGGCCATTCAGCGGGAGAATGTCCGCGCGAGCCGCCTGGCGCCGGACGAGACGCAGGAAATCGGCAAACTGGCTGGCCGCGGCCCCGTTCCAAACTCCGGCAAGGCTGGCGAATCGGCCCGCGGCTGAGCAGCCGCTGCAGGCCGAGCCGGCTCTTCCCCAGCATCAGCTGCCCTCAGCCAACCGGGAACCTCAGCCAACCGGGAAATAGTCCGGTTCGCTGCCCGCTCTCCACTTGATGTTGCAGCCGATGCTCGGCGTCTGATCGGCTGGAACGGACGTGCCAGCGAGCAGGGCCTCGAGGGCGGCGCGGAGATCTGAGCCCGTGACGGGGATGCCGCTCTCGGGACGGCTGGCATCGAGCTGCCCGCGGTAGACGAGCTTCGCGTCACCGTCGAAAACGTAGAAGTCGGGGGTGCAGGCGGCTCGGTAGGCCTTCGCCACATCCTGCGTTTCGTCGTAGAGGTATGGGAAGGGATAGCCGCGCTGCTCCGCCTCGTGAACCATCTGTTCCGGTGAGTCCGCCGGATGGGTGGCAACGTCGTTGGAACTGATCGCCACCATGCCGACGCCGCGTGGCATGTACTCGTGGCCCAGCCGGGCCAGTTCGTCGGCCACATGCTTCACAAACGGGCAGTGGTTGCAGATAAACATCACCACGGTACCCTTCGCCCCCGCCACATCCTTCCAGGCCATCGTGCGGCCGCTGACGTCGAGGAGCGAGAAGTCGGCGGCCGTGGTGCCGAGGGGAAGCATTGTGCTGGGGGTGCGTACCATGACGAGACCTCGCGGGGGAAACCAGTTTCGTTGGTGAAGGCAAGAGCGGGGCTCTGCAGCCCGCGGAGCCTACCAGGCCGCGCGGCGGCTTCCAACGAAGGCCCGGTTTTGAACTGCCAGCCGACGGACGCAGCGGCTTGCCCCGTCCCGTCCCTGCGACAAAGAAGGGGGTATGCTTGGGAAGAGTTTGCGGGGGAGCCCTCGAGGCGTCGACGTGGGCCGGGGATGTGGCCGCCGGATGGATACGGAGCGTGCGCGATGGACAACCAGGAGTTCGTTCAGGAGTTCCTCGTCGAATCGAGCGAAAACCTCGACCAGCTCGATCGCGACCTTGTCGCTCTCGAAGAAACCCCCGACGATCCAGATCGGCTGGCGAGCATCTTTCGCACGGTGCACACCATCAAAGGCACCAGCGGCTTCTTCGGATTCTCCAAGCTCGGAGCCCTTGCCCACAGCGGCGAGCACCTGCTCGGCCGCCTGCGAGATGGCACGATTCGCCTGAACGAAGAGATCGCAGGCACCCTGCTGTCGATGGTTGATGCGGTCAGGGCGATCCTCCGCAGCATCGAAGAGACCGGCAGCGAGGGCACCGCCGATTTCCGCGAACTGGCCGACGCGATTGCGGCGATGTCGGAGGGCCGCGAACCCGCACCGCCCACAGGCAGCCGACCACGCCCGAGCGGACAGGCCCTCGTCGAGTCGACCGCCAAACCGGCGGAAGAACACAGTCGTGTTTCGCGGCAGCAGTTCGACGCGGCGTCTCGTGACATCAAGGTCGAGCGGCTGTCGCCTCCACCGGCGAACGAGCCTGAACACGCCAGCGGTGACGAAACGACAGCCCCTCCCCCGTCCTCCGAACCGCCGCCTGCCGCTCCTGCCGCTCCCGAGGTGACCGACGCGGTGGCCCCGCCGACGCGGTCCCAGCCGACGGCCGCTGAGTCGAGCGTTCGCGTTGACGTGGGCCTGCTCGGCTCGATCCTGGATCTGGTTGGTGAGCTCGTGCTCGCCCGCAATCAGCTCCGGCTCGCCGCTGCGGATGTGCCGCAGGTTCAGGATGCCGTGCGACGGGTGCACGCCGTCACGTCATCGCTGCAAGAAACGGCCATGAAGACCCGCATGCAGCCGATCGCTCAGGTCTTCAGCCGGTTTCCCCGCGTGGTTCGTGATCTCTCCGTTTCCTGTGGCAAGGATGTGCGACTGGAGATCGACGGTGCGGAAACCGAACTCGACCGCACCCTGATTGAAAGCATCCGCGACCCGCTCACGCACCTCGTCCGCAATGCGGTCGACCACGGCATCGAGCCCCCCGCCGAACGGCTCAAAGTCGGCAAACCAGAGGCGGGCGTGTTGTCGCTGCGGGCATTTCACGAGAGCGGGCAGGTGACCGTGGAGGTGCGGGATGATGGCCGCGGCATCCCCGTCGACGCCATCCGCCGCAAAGCGGTCTCGCGAGGGCTGGTCGACGCGGCCGCAGCAGAGCAGCTCTCCGACGAGGAGATCCTGCAATACATCTTTGAGCCCGGCTTCTCAACCGCCGCCGCCGTCACGGATGTCTCCGGCAGGGGCGTGGGGATGGATGTGGTGAAGACCAACATCGAGGCGATTGGCGGCACCGTCGATGTGCGAAGCACACGTGGAGAAGGAACGACCATTCGTGTCCGAATCCCGCTGACCCTGGCCATCATTCCTGCGCTGATCGTGCGGTGCGGCCCCCAGCGGCTGGCGATTCCCCAGGCATCCGTCTGCGAACTGGTGCCGCTTGCCCGGAGTGGGCATTCCGGTGATGCCGGCGACCGCAGGGGGGCGGTGATTGAAGGCCTGGAGACCGCGCCGGTGATTCGCCTCCGCGGCCAGCTGCTGCCGGTGGTCTCCCTGTCGTCTCTACTTGGGCTGGAGGACGCCGCCGCGGTCTCCCAACGAGCCCGACGCGGAGGCACGGTGGTCCGCGTGCAGGTCGACGACCACGAGTTTGGGCTGATCGTCGACGACATGCAGTCGGCGGCAGGCACCGCCGAAGCCGCCGGGCTGACAACAATCGTGGTCAAGCCCGCAGGCGCGCTGGTGGCTCCGATCGGACTCTACGCTGGGGCCACGGTGATGGGGGATGGCGGCGTGACGCTGATCCTCGACCTCCGCGGGATTGCTCGGGCGGCGGATATCCCTGAGCGGCTTGAGCGGGCTCGGCAGGCTGAGGAGCGATCGTCGCCCTTTGCCGAGGCCGACGACACGAGCTCCCAGGAAACCGCCCTCGACCCGCTGGTGATCTGTCGTTCGCGGCATGGCCGACGCGTTGCTCTGCCTGCCCGCCGCGTTTCTCGGCTGGAGCGGTTTGCCGAGCAGGCGGTTGAGCAGACCACCGACCGTTCCGTGGTCCGCCATGCTGGCAGCTTTCTTCCGCTGATCGACCTCGACGACTTCCTTGGCGGCACGACACGGCCAATCGAAGGAGGGCGGGTGCAGGCGGTGGTGGTCAACACTCCGCAGGGGCCGATCGGGCTTGTCGTCGACGAGATTGTCGACGTGGCCATGCCGGATGCTCCGCCCGTCTCCATCGATGGCATCGACGACAATGGCCAGCCAACGCTCGGGCCGCGGCGGTGGCGACGCTGCATGGTCGACGTCGCCGGGCAGGCCGCCGAGCTTGTTGAGATGCTCGACAGTGTTCCAAGCGGCAGTGTTTCAGGTGGCAGCGACTCTGCCCCGGTCGCTCCAGTCCTCGCATCGTGAGCCTTGCTTCCATGCCTCAGCCCCCCCACACCTCAGCCGATCAGGGAGCCGTGCTGCCCGCCTCCGGTGTCGGCCGCTACGCGGCGTTTCTCGTGGCTGGCCGGAGGTTTGCCGTGCCGGCAACGGACGTGGCCGAGGTGCTGCGGGACGGGCGAGTCAACACGGTGCCGCGGGCCCCAGAGTCACTCGCGGGTCTGCTCAACCTGCGGGGGCGGATCGTTCCCGTGATCGACCTGCAGAAGCGGCTCGGGCTTACCCCTCCGACCGACCAAGACGATCCGGCCACCGTCCACCTCGTGCTGCAGGCCACCGAGGAGTGGTGCAGCCTGCTCGTGGATGAAATCCTTGATGTCGTGGAGATCCCCGACAACGCCTTTGAACCGGTGGTGGCCCAACAGCCGACCGATGCGACCGAGGCCGCCCGTGCGGTTCACGCCGGAGCCGACGGGCTGCTCTACCTGCTCGACGTGAAGCAGGTGCTGCGGCCAGCAACCCGCAGCCGCGCAGCTGCTCCACTTCCAACGACCTAAACGCCCTCTCATCTTTGGTTCCCATGGAGATGCACAACGTGTTCGACGTCACACCAGACGCCAGCCCCCGCCCCCAGTCCGACTCGCGTCTGTCCTGGAAAGGCCTGCTCACGAACAGGCTGCTGCTCTCCCTGCTGGCCGTTTCGCTTGTTCCGTTGGCTTTCATGGGAATCAGCACCTACCGGTCAGCCTCAACGGCTCTTGAGGCCCAGGCGCTCAACCAGCTGGAGACCGTTCGTTCGATCACCGGGAAATCGGTGGAAGGGTATTTCACCACCCTCGAAAACCAGCTGCGAGTGCTTGCTGAAGACCGCATGACCATCGCGGCATTGAAGGAGTTCCGCAGCGGCATGCAGAACCTGGCCAGCGATGATGAGGCCTCGGCAGACGACGTCCTGACGGCTCGCCAGCAGCTCCAGGGCTTCTACGACGGTGACCTCGCCGCCGCGTTCCGCGAGCGTGGGCAGGAGCCACCTGAAGGCCGGTCGCTGATCGACAGTCTCGACGACAACGGCGTCGTTCTTCAGAGCCTGTACCTGGCGAGCAACAAAAACCCGATCGGCACCAAGGATCGCCTCGACGCCGCTGACGACGGCTCCGACTACTCCGAGGCCCACGCGGTCTACCATCCCATCCTGCGGAGCCTGCAGCAGAAGTTTGGTCTTTACGACCTCTTCCTGGTGGATGCCCAGAGCGGCGACATCGTCTATTCCGTGTTTAAGGAGATCGACTTCGCCACGTCGCTGCGGAGCGGCACCTTTGCCGGCAGCAGCATCGGCACGGCCTTCAATGAGGCGACGAGCCGTGGCCGTCGCGACTCGGTCGCCTTTGCCGATTTCAAGCCCTACGTGCCGAGCTACTTGGCCCCCGCGAGCTTCATCGCGGCTCCGGTGTATGAAGGTCGGGAGCTCGTCGGTGCGGTGATCTTCCAGATCCCGATCGACCGGCTCAACACCATCGTCTCCGAGACGATCGGCATGGGGCAGACGGGCGAGACGTATGCGGTGGGATCGGACGGCCTCTTCCGCACCGACTCCCGCTTTCTCGACGACCTCGGCGTGGCCTCAACGATCATCAATCCGGAGGTGCGGGTCGACAGTGCTCCCGTCCGTGCGGTTTTCGATCGCAACGCTGCCGGCACCGCGCGGGGACTCGACTACCGGGGATCTCGTGTGCTCGCCTCGTGGACCCCCATCACGATCCACGAGGCCGACCAAGGCGGGGCCGCCGTTCGCTGGGCGTTGATTTCGGAGATCGACGAGGTCGAGGTGTTTCAGCCGATCAACAGCCTGCGAACCTTCGCCATCACGATCTTCGTGGTGACCATGATCGGCGTGGTGGTCGTCTCAACGGCCATTGCCCAGCGGTTCACCAAGGAGGCACGACGGCAGGCCACCCTGGTCGACGGCATCGTCGACAACACCCACGCCCTGGCGAGTGCCTCCGAAGAACTCACCAGCGTCAGCCAGCAGATGAGCGCTGCGGCCGAGGAGACCACCGCCCAGGCCAACCTGGTCTCGGCGGCCGCCGAGCAGGTCAGCGGCAATGCGAAGGGCGTCTCGTCGTCGGTCGAAAACCTCGGCCAGAGCATTCATGAGATCGCTGGCAGTGCTCAGGAAGCCGCCCGCGTCGCCCGGCAGGCCGTCGACATGGCCGGCTCCACCAGCCAGACGATGAACGCCCTGGGAATCTCCAGTCAGCAGATCGGCCAGGTGGTGAAGGTGATCACCACGATCGCTGAGCAGACCAACCTGCTGGCGCTCAACGCCACGATCGAGGCCGCCCGGGCTGGGGAAGCCGGCAAGGGCTTTGCCGTGGTAGCCAACGAGGTCAAGGACCTCGCTCGCGAAACAGCCAAGGCGACCGAAGACATCGGCAGCCGCATTGAGGCCATGCAGGCCGATGCCGATCGGGCGGTCACCGCCATCTCCGAGATCGGCTCGGTGATCGAGCGGATCGACCACCTGCAGACCACGATTGCTGCCGCCGTTGAGGAACAGTCGGTGACGACCGCGGAAATCAGCCGGAATATCAGCGAGGCCACGACAGGCACCGCGGAGATTGCAGAGAATATTGTGCAGGTCGCCCAGGCCGCTCAGAGCACAGCGGAGGGTGCGTCCAACACGCAGGTTTCCTCCCAGGAACTCTCTCGTATGGCACAAGGACTTCAGAAACTCGTCGGTGAGTATCGTTCCTGAGCGGGCGTGCAGGCTGGAGCGAGCCGCTCGCGGGCGTGCCTGGGAAGCCAAGGAGAGGTGGGACCGTGCGAGCACTGGTGGTTGACGACTCGAAGCCGGTTCGCAGTATCGTGACGAGCGTGCTGCGTTCGCTGCAGTTTGACTGCTGCGAGGCAGGCAATGGCCAGGAGGCGCTCGAATCGCTTGCCAAGGGGGAGCGTCCTGATCTGGTCACCATCAACTGGCACATGCCAGTGATGGATGGCATCGCCCTGGTCCGCTCGCTGCGGGCAGAGCCGCGGTATCGTGGCTGCAAACTGCTGATGATCTCGACTGAGCATGCCCAGGAGCGGATCGCGGTTGCCAGGGAGGCCGGGGTCGACGGCTACGTCGCAAAGCCCTTCACCACAGCGACGCTCACTCGCGAGGTTGCAGCACTCGGGCTCGGCCTCCCTGCTGCGGCTGCGGCCCCGGCGGCGGCGACCCGCGTGCTCGTTGTGGACGACTCAACAACCGTCCGCACCCTGCTCTCCAAGGTTCTTTCAGAGGCCCCCGGGATCGAGGTGGTGGCCACGGCCGAAAACGGGCAGGCCGGGGTTGATGCCGTTCGCCGCCAGCCACCGGATCTTGTCATTCTTGATGTCGAGATGCCGGTGATGGATGGCATCACCGCGCTTCGTGAGATTCGCCGCCTGCATCCCCGGCTCCCCGTGATCATGTTCTCCAGCTTGACGGAAAAGGGAGCCCGCGCCACCCTCGATGCGCTGATGGCTGGAGCCAACGACTACGTCACCAAGCCGACCGGTGGGCCTGCTGAAGTCGCCGCACGGATTCGCCACGATCTCGTCGATCGGATCACCACGCTGGCAGGCAAAGCGGTCCAGCCCGCCTCCGCCCCCG
>CALCGM010000213.1 GCA_937900985.1 uncultured Planctomycetaceae bacterium
GCCACGGCGATTGTCGGCTGGCCGGAGCTGGTCTTTCTCGATGAGCCAACCTCCGGCCTCGACCCACACTCGCGGCGGCAGATCTGGGCCATCGTCGAAAGCATGCGGGCCGCCGGCACGACCGTGGTCCTCACCACCCACTACATGGATGAGGCGGAACGGCTCTGCGACCGCCTAGCCATCGTTGATCGCGGCACCGTGATCGCCGAAGGCACCCCCCAGCAGCTGATCGCCACCTTGGGCGGTGGCTGCCTGATTGAAGTGGCCGCCACCCGCGACGATCAGTCTCCCCTCCCGCTCGCAGCCCTGGCCGACCTTCCCGCTGTGGAGCATCTTTCTCGCGACGGCGACACGGCGGTGCTGGCCACGGCCTCTCCCCACGACGTTCTGCCCGCGGTTGTCAGCACACTCGCTTCGGGCGGCTTCACACTGACCCGACTCGTCACACGGCAGGCGAGCCTTGATGACGTTTTCGTCAAGTTCTCCGGCCGGCATCTTTCCGATCAACGCGGCGAGCAGGCAGACGAATGACCCTCCCCGACACCACCACGCCGCCATCCCGGCTGCCCGAGGTCCGCGACCGCAGCGTTGGCCCGCTCCGCGAGCTGATCTGGAGCAGGCTGATCGAGTTCTGCCGCGAGCCCGAAGTGATCTTCTGGGTGTATGGCTTTCCGATCCTGATGGTGCTCGCCCTTGGCATCGCCTTTCGCGAACGGCCCATCGAGCAGCCGCGTGTTGCCATGGTGGTCGCGTCCGCAGACGACAGCCTCGCGGCGGTGGCCGCCCGCAGCCTGGCCGACGCTCCGGCCTTCGACGCTGCCGTCGCGGACCGTGAAGCGGCCCGCGAACAGCTCCGCACCGGAAAGATCGATGTGATCATCGAGGTGCGGGCGGAGGGCGATGTGGCCTTCCTCTACGATCCCACCAGGCCTGAGGCGGTGCTCGCCCGCGACCGTGCTGAGGCCGCCATGGAGCGGGCCGCCGGCCGGGAAGACCGGCTGGCCTCCAGCGACGAACTCGTCGACGAGCCCGGCAGCCGCTACATCGATTTCCTGATTCCCGGGCTGATGGGCCTGTCGCTGATGGGCGGGGGCCTGTGGGGCGTGGGCTTTGTGACGGTAGAGATGCGGATCCGGGGGCTCCTCAAACGGTTTCTGGCCACGCCGATGCGGCGATGGGAGTTTCTCGTGGCCGTGATGGCCAGCCGGATGCTGTTCATGATTCCCGAGATGCTGCTGATCGTGCTCTTCTCCGGCTGGCTCTTCGGCGTCCGCATCGCAGGAAGCATTGCCGCGGTGGCGGTGCTCGTGCTGCTCGGCGCGATGACCTTCGCGGGGCTCGGGCTGCTGGCGGCCTCCAGGGCCAAGACGCTCGAAACCGTCTCTGGGCTGCTCAACGTGATCATGCTGCCGATGTGGCTGGGCAGTGGGGTGTTCTTTGCCCGGGAGCGGTATCCCGAGGCGATCCAGCCACTGCTTCGGCTGCTGCCGCTCTCCGCTCTTGTCGATGCCCTCCGCGGCGTGATGCTCGAAGGGCTGCCGCTTCTCCAGCTCTGGCCAGCTGTCGCGACCCTTTTGGTCTGGGCCTGCGTATCGTTCTCCGTGGCACTGCGAGTTTTTCGCTGGCTGTGAGTGTTGTGCAAGCACACACCCTCCCGCGGAACTGGTTGACTTGGCCACGGCAAGGTAGAGTCTAGGTCCACGGGTCGGCGGAGAACCGCCACCAGTTTTGACCGTTTTCTTTCACGCGAATGGAGTTCTTTGATGGCAGATCAGCCACAGGCCGCCCCCGCCCGTCCCGCCGAACCCGTCCAGATGCCGGTCGACGAGTCTCACATCGTCGCCCACTACGCCAACTTCTGCCGCGTCACCGGCACGCCGGAGGAGCTGATCGTTGACTTTGGCCTCAACAAGCAGGTTTCGGGCAACACCCCCGATCCCGTGCAGCTGACCCAGCGGATCATCGTCAACTTCTACACCGCGAAGCGGCTTGCTGGCGCCCTGATGATGGCGGTGCAGCGTCACGAGCAGGCCTTCGGTCAGCTTGAGCTCGACATCAGCCGACGGGTGCAGCACCAGCAGGCCACGGCGGCTCCTCAGCAGAAGTCCTGAGACGTCGGCGACTGTAGGCAACCAGAGTTTTTAAGGTTTGGGAGACTGGCAGAGCGATGAGCACGGTCGATCCACGTCAGGTCGAGGTCGCCCGCCAGCAGATCATGTCGCTGGTGCAGGAGATTGAGCAGCTCTCCCGCAGCGATATGGCCGAAGCCGACTTCTTTCGTGGCCTCCTCGACCGCGTGCTCGAGGCCATGGGAGCGGCAGCCGGCCTGATCTGGCTGGCCGGTGATGCTGGGCGGGTTGAGCCGATCTGCCATCACGGCCTCCAGGCGACCGGACTGACCGGCAGCCCTGAGGCCCAAGAGGCCCACAGCAAGCTGGTGACGTCGCTGATGGCAGCCCCAGCCGGGATGCTCGTGCCTCCCAAGGCGGGCCTGGCAGGAGCAGACGGGCAGGCGGTGGCCAACAATCCCACCGACCTCTTGGTGGTTGGCGTTCCCATCGATCGGGCTGGCACGAAAGCAGGCCTGATCGAGGTGCTCCATCAGCCCAACATGCCCGATGTCGAGCGGGGCTACCTGAAGTTTCTCGAGCAGGTGGCGGGCGTGGCGGGGGGCTACCTTGAGCGGCGGCAGCTGCGGCTGCTCGACGCCCAGGGCACAGCCCTCTCGCAGGTCGACCGGTTTGCCCGCACGGTGCACGAGTCGCTCGACCCTGTGGCCACTGCCTTTGTGCTCGCCAATGAGGCGAGGCGGATCATCGGCTGCGACCGCGTGAGCGTGCTCGTCAAGCAGGGCCGGCGGCTGCGGCTCGAAGCGGTCAGCGGCCAGGAGTCGATTGAGCGGCGGGCCACCGCCGTGAAGTCGATCGAGTCGCTCGCCCGCACGGTGGCCAAGGCGGGAGATCCGCTCTGGCATCCGACTGCCGGGCGTGAGCTTCCTCCGCAGATCGAGGAAGAGCTGGAAAACTACATCGACGAATCGCATGCCACAGCGTTGGCAATCCTACCGCTGGAGCGGCCGCGGCCAGCTCCGGTCGTCAAGCCCGGCGGCGTGGATGCGGTGGCTGTTGCCCGCGCGGAGGCCGTTCCCAAGCACAAGCCCGATCCGGTCGGCGTGCTCGTGGTGGAGTGGTTTCAGTCGAGCAGCTTCGACGGGGGCAAGAAGGCCCGCGTCGAGGTGGTGGCCGAGCATGGTCGGGTGGCCATTGCGAATGCGGTCTCCCACACAACCCTGCCGCTCTACGGGCTGATCAGCCTGCTCGGCAAGTCGAAGGCGCTGACCTCCGCCCGCAACATGCCGAAGACCGTGCTGGCCGCCCTGATCGCCGTGGCGGTGGTTGCGGCGCTCGTGCTGGTGCCTGCAGACCTGCGGCTGGAGGGCTCGGGCACCCTCGAGCCGGTGCACCGCCGCGACGTGTTTGCCCGCATCGATGGCGTCGTCGAGCAGCTCAGCGACCAGGCGAGGCATGGGGCCGAGGTCAAGGAGGGCGACCTGCTGGCCACCCTTCGCAACACCGACCTTGAGGTGGCAATCACCGATGTCCTCGGCCGCAAGGCGTCCAGCGAGGAAGAACTGGTTTCGACGCAACGGGCCCTGGCCGACAGCACCCTCTCGACCGCCGACCGCACCCGGCTCTCCGGCCGTGCCGCTCAGCTTCGTCGTGAAATCGAAAGCCTCGCCACACAACACACGTTGCTCCTCTCCAAACGCGAAAACCTCGAGGTACGGAGCCCGATCGATGGGGTGGTCGTCACCTGGCAGGTTCGCGACCGGCTGCTGCTGCGGCCCGTGGAGAAGGGCCAGGCCCTGCTCTCGGTCGCCGACAAGTCGCGGGAGTGGGAGCTCGAAGTCCACATGCCCGACGATCGGCTCGGCCACATCAATCGGGCCTTCATGGAGACCGTCGCCAAGGGCGAGCCTCTTCAGGTCGACTATGTGCTCGCCACCGATCCCGGCACGCGACACTATGGCACGGTCCGTGAGATTCATGAGCAGGCCGAAGTTCGCGGCGAGGAGGGCAACACCGTTCTCGTGAGAATCACGATCGATCCCTCCCGGCATGAGAAGGAAGAACTTGGCGCCGGTGCAACGGTCACGGCGATGATCAACTGCGGCTCCCGCTCGCTCGGCTACGTCTGGTTTCACGACCTGATCGCCTTCGTGCAGTCGCAGATTCTCTTCCGCCTCTGGTAGGCGTCGGCTCGGAAAGACCAGCAAGGGAGTTGTCATCATGGTTTCTGTTTGTCGTCGTGCCGGCATTGCCGTGGCCCTCGCCATGCTTTCGGCCTGCATCACGCCGCCTTGCAGCCTGGCGGCCGAAGGTGAGCCGGTGCTCGAGCGATGCCTCGTCTCGCTTGTAGAGGAAGCCCAGGTTCCTGCCCGGGAGGCGGGCGTGCTTGTCGAGCTCACCGTTCGCGAAGGAGACGTGGTCAGCCGTGGCGACCTGATCGCCCGCATCGACGACAG
>CALCGM010000214.1 GCA_937900985.1 uncultured Planctomycetaceae bacterium
ATCCACTTCCAAACGCGAGCATCCCCCCGCAGGCGAGGGCCGCCAGCAGGCTCCAGCAAACTCGTCGGCTGTGCGTGTGATCGACGCAGCCCATCAGGCACCTAATGGCAAAGCACAACAGTCAGCAGAAAGAAGTCGGCAGAAAAGAAGAGGTGGAATACGGAGCATGATCCCCACCGCTCCGATACTGGATCGTAGGATGCAGGGAAGGGGGTGTCCAGCCAAGGGCGTTGGGGTGTGAAAGGCCGCGGGAACCCTAGCCGGGAGGGGCTCCCCCGTGAGACAACTGGAAAAGGCACCGGAAGAGGCCAGGAAAAAATGAGAAAACCGGGAAAGGGAGGTGTGTCGCCTGCCTGTTGCGGGCATCTCGCAGCGGATGATCAGGCCGCAGAACACCGCCGCCGGAAATGGTCGCCGGAGGAGGGCATGCAAGCATGAGGGGAAGCATGGCGTGGATTCGCGGAACGTGGCTGGCGGCGGCTGGCGTTGCTGCCTGCTGCAGCAGCCTGCAGACGCGGGCGGCCGACTGGGATCAGTTTCGTGGGCCTGCGGGAAATGGCCGGGCTCTGGCGACGTCGCTGCCGGTCGCCTGGAGTGAGACGGAAAACGTCGTCTGGAAGGTGCCGATCGAGGGCAAGGCCTGGTCGTCGCCGGTGGTGGCCGATGGCGTCGTCTGGCTGACCAACGCCACCGAAGACGGCACGCGGCTCTCGCTGGTGGGGCTCGATGCAGCCAGCGGGGAGCGGCTCCACGACCTGACCATCTTTGAGATTGCCGAGCCCGCCTTCTGCCATGCCTTCAACAGCTACGCGAGCCCCACGCCGGTTGTGGCCGATGGGCGGCTGTGGGTGCACTACGGCAGTGCCGGCACCGCCTGCCTCAGCACGGCCACGGGGGAGGTGCTCTGGACCCGGCAGGATCTCCCCTGCGACCACCACCGCGGTGCCGGCTCCTCGCCGATCCTCGTCGATGGTCTGCTCGTGCTCACCTTCGACGGTTTTGACCGGCAGTATGTGGCGGCACTCGATGCCAGCACCGGCCAGACTGTCTGGCAGACCGACCGCTCCATCGACTACGGCACTGATGATGGGGATATGAAGAAGGCGTACTCGACGCCGACGGCCTTTGAGCATGCCGGCCGCAAGCAGGTTGTCAGTCCGTCGGCGGTGGCCACGATCGCCTACGATCCGGCCACAGGCGACGAGCTGTGGCGGGTGGTGCACGGTGGCTTCAACGCCGCCTGCCGGCCGCTCTACGCTGACGGTCTGGTGGTGATCTGCATTCAGCGGGGCGATGCGCTGCTGGCCGTTCGGCCGGAGGGTTCCGGCGACATCACCGGCAGTCAGGTGGTGTGGCGGGCCGGGAAGGCCGCACCGACGCGGCCGAGCCAGTGTGTGGTGGGCGAGAGCCTCTACATGGTCAGCGACACCGGCATTTTTAGCTGTCTCGACCTGGCCACCGGCGAGCCGCGGTGGACCGAACGCCGCAGCGGCCGCTACTCCGCCTCACTCGTCGAGGGCGGCGACAGGCTCTACGCATTTGATGAAGATGGCGGCTGCGTTGTGTTTGCAGCCGATCCCAACGGCTTTGTGCTGCTCGGGGAAAACCAGCTCGAGGCCGGCTGCATGGCCTCCCCAGCCGTGGCTGATGACGATCTCATCGTCCGCACGAAGACCCACTGCTACCGTCTCGGCCGGGCTGCTTCGCCGCCGTCGCAGTGATGCCATACCCGCCGCCGCCGCAGCAGGCTACGCTCTGAAATGGGGAACGTTCTATGAGCCGCTGCGATGCTTCCGAGGAGAACCTGGCATGAAAGGCAGCCGCCCGACAACGCTCACCGCCCTCGTCGTGCTCGCAGCGACGATCACTTCGGCGGCCGTCTGGATGACGATGCGGAGGCCGCCGCAGGCAGTCCACTCCGACGCAGCTCATGCCCGGCCGTTGCCGGCTCCTCGCCCCGACGACTACGTCGGCTCGCGAAGCTGCGCGGAGTGTCATGCGGAGATCTTCGAGCGGTACCAGAGCCACTCGATGTCGCATTCGATGGCAACGATCGGAGAGGACCCGCCGATCGAGGTGCTGAAAGAGGAGCTGCGGATCGAGCCCACAGGGCGGCAGCATGCGGGGCATGAGTATCTCGTGCAGTGGGACGGGGAGACGATGCACCACGGTGATCGCATGCGAGACGCCGATGGCGAGATCATCTTCGAGCAGACGATGCCGGTGCGGTTTGCCATCGGGTCGGGCCGTCGCGGCCGGGCCTATGTGATCGAAAAGGAGGGCAGGCTCGCCCAGTCGCCGATTGGCTGGTATGCCCATGGGGAGCGGTGGGATCTTTCGCCCGGCTACCACGAGGATCCGTCGCTGCGTTTTGAGCGGGCCATCGGCGATGGCTGCCTCTACTGCCATGCCGGCAAGGTGGCGGTGGATCCTGACGATCCGTCTCGCTACGACGAACCGATCTTTCTCGAGGCGAGCATCGGCTGCGAGCGGTGCCATGGGCCGGGCGGGCAGCACGTGCAGGCGATGCAGCAGCTGGCGGAGGGGGAAGCGTGCGAGGACTGCCGGATCGTCAATCCTGCCGACCTCGATCCGGCCCGCCGCGAGGCGGTCTGCAATCAGTGCCATCTGGCGGGGGAGGCGGCGATCCCCCGTTATGGTCGCGGCCTGTATGACTTCCGGCCCGGTGACCATCTCGACGACACCCTGGTGGTGTTTGTGGAGGGGCAGCGGGCAGGCAGCGGGCGGGCCGTGAGCCAGGTGGAGCAGATGCAGTCGAGCCGCTGCTACCAGGCCAGCGGCGAGGTGATGGGCTGCACCACCTGCCACGATCCGCACTGGCAGCCGCCACCGGAAGAAGCGGCAGCCTTCTTCGACAACCGCTGCGCCACCTGCCACGAGACCGACGACTGCGGCCTCGACGAGCCTCAGCGGCTCGCGCACGCGTCGGGCGGCTCCTGCATCGCCTGCCACATGCCCAGCGAAGACTCGTCGGATGTGCCCCACACGGCGCTGACCGACCATAGCATCCCCAGGGATGCCGCAGCTGCTCGGTCGCAGCCGTCAGGCCGCCGCCAAGGCCAGCCAGTCGTGTTTGACAACGGCCAGACGCGGCTTGAGCCCCGTGAGCTTGAGCGAGCCCAAGGCATGCTGCTGGCCACGATTGCGGTCGACGCCCGCAGCCCACAGCTGGCAGCACAGGCGGCCGAACTGCTCACGCCCGCTGACATCAATCCAGACGATCCGGGCAGCACCGTGGCCCCGCTGGCAGGTGACGTGGAGCCACTGCTCTCGCTCGCGGAGCTGTTTGCCGGCGTGGGCCAAGACGCCCTCACAGCCGCCTGCTACGCCCAGGCCTTGGCGACCGACCCGGTCAACCAGACCGCCCTGATGGGGCTTGCCCGGCTTGAGCAGCAGCGGGGCAGCTTTGGCACGGCTCTCGCGTTTGCCGACCGGCTCGCAGCAGCCAATAGCACGGTTTCCGAAGTGCATATGCTGCGGGCCACCATCCTCGGAGGCCTCGGCCGCTGGGAGGAGGGCATTGCCGCTGCTGATGAGGCGATCGCTCTCGACCCGACGAGGATTGAAGCCCGCAGCTGGCTGGTGCGGTCGCTGCGGGTTGCTGGCGACGCCGAACGGGCTGACCGCGAGCAAGCGATCATCGATCGCATGGAGGCGGTGCAGCGGCCGTGAGGTTGGGGCTGCAAGCGGGGACGACGGGCTGCAAGCGGGACGGGTCCACGGGCCGCGAAGCGGCCTCGGCGAAGCCGAGGTGCCTCCGGCACCCGTGGACCCGTCCCGTTTATTCCGCGCTGCTTCGCGGCCCGCGGACCCGTCCCGTTTAGGCGGGCGGACTTTCAGTTAGCAGGCTCGGTGACGGTGAGGGTCTGGCCGAGGGCGACGTCGTCGAGGGTCTGCACGATGCCCGAGGGCCAGGTGATGTCGACCTGGCAGGCGGTGGCGGCATTGTCTGCGTTTGGTCCGAGGCCGACGAAGAGCCGTGGCTGGTGGCTGCTGGCGTAGCTCGATCCGGCGATGAGCTGCTGGGTGATCGTCTGCTCTCCGCAGCGGACAACCGCCTTGCAGCCGATGCCGCGGCGGTTGCTCGTCGTGCCGACAAACTCGAGCCCTAGCCAGCGGCCGAGCTCGGCTCGGTTTTCAAGTAAGGCGACTGGGGTGTTTTGGTGCACGACCGCAAGATCGACGTCGCCGTCGCCATCGTAGTCGGCCGCAGCGACGCCGCGGGCCACCTGGCGAATCTCAAAGAAGGGGCCGCTCATGCTGCTGCAGTCGTGCCAGGTGGAGCCGGTCCACTCGAAGAGCTGGGGCTGCTGGGCCAGCAGGGGATTGCCGGGAAAGTTTTCGATGTGGCCGTTGGCGATGAAGAGATCCATCAGGCCATCGGCATCAAAGTCGCAGAAGACCGTGCCGAAGCCGAGCCGCGGCAGCGTAGGCGTGTGCAGGCCAACAAGCCCGGTGACGTCTTCAAAGCCGGCAGTGCCTAGGCCGCGGTAGAGGGTGTTGGATTCGTCGTAGAAGTGGGCGGAGTAGATGTCGAGGCTGCCGTCGTTGTCGTAGTCGCCAACGGCGAGGCCCATGCTCGCTTGGGTACGGCCGAGGCGATCGACAGCGCAGCCGAGCACCATCGCCCGCTCCTCAAAGCGGCCGCCACCCTGATTGACAAACAGGAAGTTGGCTTCGGTGTCGTTGGCGACGTAGAGATCGACGAGGCCGTCAGCGGTGAAGTCGGCGACCGCCACCCCAAGCCCCTTGTTGCCGGGGCCGAAGAGGCCCATCTCGCTGGCGGCATCGCGGAAGGTGCCGTCGCCATTGTTAAGGAAGCAGGCATCGGGCCAGGGATCGATGTCGCGGGGATGACAGATTCTCGGCTCGCCCTGCGGGTTGTTGCAGGGGAGGGGATCGAGGATGTCGTATTGCAGATAGTTGCAGACGTAGAGATCGAGGTCGTGGTCGCCGTCGAGGTCGGCCCAGGCGGCCGAGGAGCTCCAGCGAGGGTCGCCGGTGCGGCTCTCCTCGGTGACGTCGCGAAAGGTTCCATCGCCAAGGTTGCGTAAGAGCGTGTTGGTGCCGGCGTTGGTGACGTAGATGTCGTCGAAGCCGTCGTCGTCGTAGTCGCCGATGGCCACGCCCTGGCTGTACCCGGTCTCGCGGAGATGGGCGAGCTCTGTGACATCGACAAACACGCCGCCGCCGTCGCTGCCGGGCAGGTTGCGAAACAGCCGGTCGCTCGGCTGAGCTGCGCGATCCGCTGCTGACGGATCGCCGCCCTGGCCGAGGTGGAGGTCGGGCCGGCCATCGCGGTCGTAGTCGAGCCAGCCAGCCCCGCCGCCGGTGGCCTCAGCCATCAGCGACTTGCCGTCCTCGCCATTGTCGTAGACGTGCTCAAGGCCTGTCGCTGCGGCGACGTCGTCAAACGGGGTGCAGGTTGCCGGCCGTGCGTCGGCAGACGAAACCGCTAACGTCTTCGCGGGCTTGGTGAGGTCGAAAGCGAAGGGAGACGGCCCGCCAGCGGTGCCCTCTCGACCTGCCGCCGACTGCTGCTGCGGATCCCCTGCCCCCTCAGGACCCAAAGGCCGACGGCCGTCGCAACCACAGAGGGCTGCGACGGCCGCCAGGATTCCCAAAACACCAAGACGCATGGTGAAAACTCTGCTGGCGGCGTTGATTGAGCCTCTCACGCTTCTGCCTCCTCGGGAAGACGATCGAGCGAAAAGCATCAACGCCGCGATCAGCACTCAGTTTTCGTTGGCCACCTCGCCGCCAGCGGCGGTCGCGAGGGCATACCGCACCCAGTGGTCGATGTCGTCGGTGTAAAACTTCACGCTGCCGTCTGCCCCGAGAGCCGACGCACCACCGGGGTGGTTGCTGCTCCAGCCAGCACACCGACGGTCGCCGTGGCCCTGCAGCCAAGCGGGGTTCTTGTTGTTGAGCGGGTTTCGCAGTGTGTGCGCCGAACCGATCGACGAGAACCACGCGGCACACTCATCAGGCGTCCGGGCGTCCCAGACACCGTTGTTGTAGCCACGGAAGTGGTAGTTCTCGAAGACAGCAATCGTCTTCGACGTGCCGTCGACGAGGTCGCCGAGCTTCTTGGCACCGGCATAGGCAAACACGCCGTTGATGCGGGCAAAGTCGTCCTGCAGCCACTGTTGGCTGATCCACGGCGTGCCAGCCCCACCACGGGTGAAGCGGTTGGCACCATTGGGATCGTTCTGGTTGAAGTCAGGCACGTTGCCGCAGTCTTTCCAGCCGCCCCAGATGTGGCCGAGGCTGCCGGAGTAGTCCATGCGGGCCGCGTTGGGGATATCCGGGCCGCCCGAGTTTTGCGACCACATGTTGCGATTCACGACCATGCCGTTGCTCGGGCAGAGCAGCATGTCGATCTTCTGCTGGGCAACCGTCATGTTGACGCCGCTCGT
>CALCGM010000215.1 GCA_937900985.1 uncultured Planctomycetaceae bacterium
CCCGCTTCGATCACGCATTTGGGCATCCCGAAGACCGCGCAGGTTTCTGCGGTTTGGGCGAGCACCGTGCCACCCCGCGCCTTGAGCGCCCGGCAGGCTTCCAGGCCGTCGCAGCCCATGCCGGTGAGCACCACCGCCACACACCGCGAGCCATACGCCTCCACAAGCGACGGACCAAGCACGTCAAACGACGGCCGACAGCCATGCCGATGAGCCGCATCATCCAGCAGCGTGCGGACCGCATCGCCCCGACGGCGAACGGTGAGGTGCCTACCGCCGGGGGCAATCAGCACGCTGCCCGGCTCCACGAGCGTGTGATCGGCTGCCTCGACGACCTTCAGCGGGCAGACCGTGTCGAGGCGGGCTGCCAGCGAGCTGGTAAACACCGGCGGCATGTGCTGCACCACGAGCACCGCTGCGGGAAAGTCGGCCGGCAGTGCCGAGAGAATCTCGCGGAGCACCGGCGGGCCTCCGGTGGAGCTGGCGATCGCCACCACATCAAAGGCCACGGGCTTGTCCGCCCGGCGGCGGGCCACACCGGCAGGCCCCTTGCTCGGCTCGCTCGCCGCCCGCACCACGGCGATCTTCTCAACGAGCTGCCTAAAGAGAAACTCCCTCGCCTCGTGCGGCGGAAGCCCCGCAGGCTTGGCGATCACATCAAACGCCCCCTCAAAGATCGCCGCCGTGGCCACCGGAGCGCCTTCCTGGGTGAGGGAACTGACCATGATCGCCCGGCTGGACAGGCCTCGCTCCCGGAGGGCTCGCAACACGCCGATGCCATCGAGGCCTGGCATCTGCACATCGAGGGTGAGCACATCCGGACGCAGCGACGCCACCATCTCCACCGCCTGGAGGCCGTCTTCTGCCACCCCCACCACGTCGACTGCAGGAATCCGGCCGAGCACATTGAGGAGCATCTGCCGATAGAGCGCCGAGTCGTCAACAACGAGCACGCGGATCGCTGCCTGACTCATGGAATCTCCAACATGCGATCGGCGTCCGCGGGAAGGACATGCGGGTTGTGCCGACAAGGGGGCCGGTGGCGTTCAGGACGACTTCAAGATATCCGCTGAGATGTTTGCCTGGGCTATTTTTCGAGGTTAAAGAAGACGAGAGGGGTGCTCAACAAGGCGGGTTCCGGGTCGAGCGGGAGGCACGTTTGGCTTCGCCCAGCCGCGTGCTCGCAGCCCTTTTTCGACCGTCTCTCTGATCATGCCATGAACACCACCCCACATCCGCAGCCGCAGGCCCACGCCCAGACTGGCTCCAGCACGCGGCAGTTCGTCTGCTTCGAGCTGGCCGGTCAACGGTACATCTTCCGCATCGAGCGAATCCAGGAGATCGTGATCCCCAGTGGCATCACGCGGATTCCCGAGGTGCCCGACTACGTTGAGGGCGTGAGCAACCTCCGCGGCACCATCATCCCGATCATCAACCTGCGGATGCTCTTCGGCCTCAAGCGACGCGAGGTCGACGCCGAAACCCGCACGATCGTGCTCAACGTTGGCAACCGCACCATGGGCTGCACGGTCGACGCCGTAGCCCGCGTGCTCCGCGTGGCCGCCGATGCCATCGAGCCAGCGCCCGACATGGTGGCTGGCACCACCTGCCGCTCCATCGAGGGCTTCGCCCGCGTGGGTGATGAGATTCTGATTCTCCTGGATGTCGACCGGCTCCTCGACCCTGAGCACCTCGAGGATGTCCACTCCGCCAACCTTGCTGGCGGCCTGCCGGCCACCGCCGACACCCAGGCAAACGCTCCAGGAGCCTAAAGCAGCCATGGCCGTCTCCCGTTCCCGCATGTCCAAATGGTCCACCGCTCGTCGGCGCTCCACTGCAGCCGCCGGCACCGCGTCGCTTCAACCGCAACTGCTGATCGACACGCTCGACCGCACGATGGCTCGCATCGAGTTTGATCTCGACGGCACGATCCGATGGGCGAATGAAAACTTTCTTTCCGCCATGGGCTATTCACTGGCTGAGATTGTTGGCAAGCCACACGCCATCTTTGTCGACGAGGCCACACGCGAGTCGGCGGCCTATGCCGAGTTCTGGGCGAATCTCCGCGGCGGTCGCTTCCATCAGGGCCGCTTCCCACGGGTTGCCAAGGATGGCCACACTGTCTGGATTGAGGCCACCTACAGCCCGATCCTCGACAGGGACGGCAATCCATTCGGTGTGGTCAAACTGGCCAGCGACATCACCGAGGAAGTGCAGGCGCAGGAGGCCGACAGGATCCTGCAGCAGCGCTACACCGAGATGGTGGAAAACACCAGCGTGCGGCTGATCCTCGCCGACCGCAGCTTCAAGATCATCTACATGAACCCTGCCTCGGTGAAGGCCCTGCGAAAGCTTGAGCAGCATCTGCCCTGCAAGGTCGACGAGATCATCGGCAAGTCGATCGACATCTTTCACAAGCGGCCGGAGCACCAGCGGCAGATCGTCTCCGATCCAGGCAACCTGCCGCATCGCGCACAGTTTCCGCTGGGCGACGACTGGCTCGATCTCACCGTTACGCCCCTTCGCGATCGCCACGGCAACTACATGGGACCACTGGTCACCTGGGAGGTGATCACCGAGCAGGTCAACGCCAAGGCACAGGAGGAAAAGCTGCAGCAGGCTCTGCTCGCCGCCAAGGAAGAGCTCGAACGGAAGGTCAAGGCACTCGTCGAGGTCTTCTCGGCCGCCTCCGAGGGAGACCTCACCCGTGAGATCACGGTCGAGGGCGAGGACGACATGGCCCAGCTGGCAGCCAATGCCGACGGCATGTTCCGCGATCTCCGCAGCCTCGTCGGGCAGATCATGGAGGCTGCCGACCAACAGAACGAAGGAGCCCGCATGATCGCCGAGAGCTCCACGAGCCTCAGCGAGGGGTCGCAGTCGCAGGCGGCGAGCGTCGAAGAGATGACCGCCGCGGTTGAGCAGCTTGTCGGCTCGATCGAGAAGATCTCGACAAGCGTTGTCGATTCACGGCAGCAGGCCGCCGAGACCTCAGCGATGGCCCGCACCGGAGGGGCGGCCGTGGCCGATGCGATCACCGCCATGGGGCTGATTCGCCGTTCGAGCGAGCAGATCAACGACATCATCCAGGTGATCGGTGAGATCGCCAGTCAGACGAACCTGCTGGCCCTCAACGCCGCCATTGAGGCAGCCCGAGCTGGCGAGCATGGCCTCGGCTTTGCCGTGGTGGCCGACGAAGTCCGCAAGCTTGCTGAGCGAGCCAGCGAAGCGGCCAAGGAGATCACCTCGCTGATCAAAGAGTCGACCAAGCGAGTTCAGGAAGGTGCGAGCATCTCCGAAAAGGTGGGCACCTCTCTTGCCGATATCGTCAAGGCTGTGGAGAAGACCGCCGAGGGAATCGGCTCGATCGCGGCGGCGACAGAGTCGCAGTCGGCCAATGCGTCGGAAGTGAAGATGGCGATCCGCTCGGTCTCCCAGACCACCGAAAGCAATGCGGCGGCGGCCGAGGAGATGGCCGCGAGTGCTGAAGAGCTCGGAGCCCAGGCCCAAGGCCTCCGCGACCTTGTGAAGCGGTTTACCGTCTAGCTGGCGGCAGGAGGCCACCAACACCGTGTGGGAGATCAAAACGCTCACGCCCGAGCAGTTTGCCCTGTTTGAGCGGCTGATCTATCGCAAGACAGGCATCCGCATGCAGCCAGGCAAGATCACACTGCTGAGCAACCGGATCCGCAGGCGGCTGAGGCACCATGGCCTGGAATCGTTTGAGGAGTATTACACCCTGCTGACAGCTGGCAGTCTCAAGGGCGAACTCACCGAGTTTATTGACGCGGTCACCACCAACGAAACCTCCTTCTTCCGGACCGAGGGCCACTTCGACTGGTTTGCTGGCCCGTTTCTTGAGGAGATGGCCGCCCGTGTGGCCGCTCGTGAGCATCCCCGTTCGCTGAAGATCTGGTCGGCCGCATGCAGCTCCGGAGAAGAGGTCTACACCCTGGCGATCTGTCTGGCCGAGGCCCGGGGCAAGCTCGCCGGCTGGCAGCTGCGGATTCTCGGCACCGACATCAGCGACTCCTCGCTGGCCGCTGCCCGCGCGGCCCGCTACGCGGGCAGAACGCTGGAAAACGTTTCGCCCGAGCGGCTCGCCCAGCACTTCGAGCAGGCTGGCGACGCCTGGGTGGTGCGGCCCTCGGTGAAGAAGCCGTGTGAGTTTCGCAGCCACAACCTGCTCACGCCGCTGGGCGAGACCGGCTTCGACGTGATCTTCGTCCGCAACGTGATGATCTATTTCGATCGTGAGTCAAAGCGGGTGGCGGTCGGCCACCTGATCGATGCCCTGGCCCCCGGCGGCTCTCTCGTGGTGGGCCCAGCCGACGGCATCTATGACCTGCTTGGTGGGATGGAGCGGAAGTCGAGCTTCCTCTACCGAAAGCCTTCTACTGACGGTCGAAGCAGAGCAGCCCCAAGGGCGGGAGGCGGAGCCTGATGAGCACTGCCGGCGACGACATGGCCGAATACTTCCGGCTCTTTGTGGAAGAGACGGGCGAGCAGCTCGATGCCCTCGTGGAGATCATGCTCCGCCTGGAGGCCGCCCCGGCCGATCGTAATCTGCTGGCCGAAGCCTTCCGCATGATCCATTCGATCAAGGGCTCGTCGGCTCTTCTGGGGCTGGAGCAGATCACGTCGCTTTCGCACATGCTCGAGAGCCACTTCGACCGCCTTCGCTCGGGCAGGCAGCGGCTCGATGCCGAGGGCATGGATTGCACGCTGGCCTGCATCGACTTTCTGCGGATCTGCAACGACGACATTCGCGAAGGCCGGCCGCTGAAAAATGATCCCGAGCTGCTGGCTCGGGTCGACAGGCTCGAACCCACGCGTGCCGCAGCGGCAGCGCCGCCCGCAGCCCCCGCGGTCAGTCCGCCAGCCGAGGATGCGGCCCGCCCTGCAGCACCGTCAGCCGCTCCCCGCTCCGAGCAGCCCACCACGACACCGACAGCCGCGGCAGCTGAGCGTTCTGCTGCCGGCCCACTCCGAGCGATCGTGCGGCTGCGGCCCGAGCTCCCGATGGTGGAGATGAAGGTTGAGCTTCTCCTCGCGAGGCTCTCGGCCGCCGGCACCGTTCTCAGCTGCGAGCCGGCTCGTGAGCAGGCGGTGCAGATGCCATCTCTCCGCGAGCTGGCCGTCACCTTTGCCGAGGGCACCGCGGCTGACGCGGTCCGCGAGGCGGCCGACATCGACGGCGTCGAGGAGGTGCTGATCAGCGTGGCTCAGGAGGGTGGCAGCCGTTCCCGCCACCACGCCGACCGCGACACCGCCAGCGTGCAGGCCCCGCAGGCTCTCGCCCCGTCGCCACCGGCTGCCGACCCAGCGGCCGCGGCCACCGCGGCTCTCTCCGCCACGATCCGCGTCGATGTCGAGCGGCTCGATGTGCTTCTCAATCTGACCGGCGAACTCGTGGTCAACCGGGCCCGGCTCGCCCAGCTCGCCGGCGAGATCGCGCCAGCGTTTCGCAAGTCGCACCTCAGCGGTGGATCGGCCGTGGAAACCCTCCGCAGCCTGCTCACCGACGAGGCGGCTCCTCAGCACAAGGCCCAGCTGCTACAGCTGGCCGACGATCTCGAACTGCTCGAGCAGCAGCTTCAGGGCTGGGGCGAGGCCAGGAGCCGTTTCGGCGAACTGCTCGAGGCGGTCGACCAGCTCACGCGGGTGTCGGCCAGCCTGCAGCGAGGTGTCTTGGAAACACGCATGGTGCCGGTTGGGCCGCTGTTTGGCCGCTTCAGACGGTCGGTCCGCGACATCGCCAACGAACTCGGCAAGAAGGTGTCGCTGGAGCTTGTCGGGGAGAAGACCGAACTCGACAAGCGGATGATCGATGAGATCGGCGACCCGCTCAATCATCTCATTCGCAACTCGATCGACCACGGGATCGAGTCGGCCGCAGCCCGGGCCGCAGCGGGCAAGCCGGAGGTGGCCACGGTCCGGCTGACCGCCTCCCATCGCGGCAACAACGTGTTTATCACCGTCGAAGACGATGGCGGCGGCATCGACGGTGAGCGGGTGCGGCAGACGGCCGTGAAACGCGGCCTGCTCTCGCAGGCGACTGCCGAAACCCTGGCCGAAAGCGAACTCCACGAGCTGATCTGGCAGCCCGGCTTCAGCACCGCCTCCAAGGTTTCCGACATCTCAGGCCGCGGCGTCGGCATGGATATCGTTCGCACCAAGATCATCGGCCTCAACGGGTCGATCGAAGTCGACTCGCGACGCGGAGAGGGCACCTGCTTCACGATCCGTCTGCCGCTGACGCTGACAATCGCCCGCTGCATGCTCTTCCGTGTTGACGAGGGTGTGTTTGGCGTGCCGATTGAGAATGTCCGCGAGATCGTCTCGGCCCACGGCCTCCGCAGCGTGGGCACCGGAGGCCGCACCCTCGCCGACATTCGGGGTGAAATGCTGCCTGTGGTGAGCATCCATGATCTGTTCCACTGGTCTGGTTCGGTGAGCCGCCGAGAGGCTGATGCGGTGATCGTCTTGCAGTCGGGCCATCGCCTGCTCGGCCTGCGGGCCGACACGCTGCTTGGAGGCCAGGATGTGGTGATCAAACCTCTCGACGAAAACTTCCTGCATGTCCGCGGCCTCGGGGGCGCAAGCGTGCTCGGCGATGGCTCGGTCTGTCTCCTGCTCGACACTGCCTCCTGCATCGACCTGGCCCAGCAGGAGCAAAAGCCCCGCAGCGACGCAGCGGCCAGATCCCCACAGGCTTCGTCATGAACACCACGCCGCCCGACCAGTTTCTCAACGCCTTTGGTGCGGCTGCAGGCCTTGCCTCAGAATCGCTCTCGAAGTGGCTCGGCCGGCCGGTGGCCATCACGATCCAGCAGGTGGAGGCAATGCCTCTGGAGCAGGCGACCGGCCTGCTCGGCGAGCAGGAGGGCACGATCTGCGGCTCCGCGATGGAGATCCGCGGCAGCCTGCAGGGAATCCTGGTCGTGCTCTGCGACGACGACGCAGGCCTGGCCCTCGCCGCGATGCTGCTGGGACGGGAGCCTTCTGCCAGCGACCGCTGGGGAGAGCTCGAACAGTCGGCGGTCGTGGAAACCACCAACATCATCGGCTGTTCCTACCTCAACGCGATGGCCGCATCGACCGCAGCCACCACCGCCGCCATGCCCTCGCCTCCCTGGTTCCTGCGAGACTTTGCCCCCGCTGTGATGCAGAGCATCGTGATGGCCCAGCCCATGACCAGTGAGACGGTGTTTCTCACGCGGACCGAGTTTTCGATCGAGGGCTCACCGGCCCGCTGCTCGCTGGTGTTCTTGCCGGCGCCGGATCAGGCCGACCCCAGCGAGGCTGACGGATGAGCCTGCCCGAGACGTGCAGCGGCACGCCAGCACCCGCAGCCACAACCACAGTGCCGATCGGCGGCCTGGCCACGGCTCGCGGCTCCTGGCGGCTACGGACATTCCTCGGCTCCTGCGTGGGCCTCGCCCTCTACGACCGGCGGCTGCAGCTGGGAGGCCTCGCCCACGTCGTGCTACCCGATTCCTCGGGCAACGGCTCCCCTCCCGGCAAGTATGCCGACACCGCAGTGGTCGCCCTCGTTGCCGAGCTGGCAGCCTCCGCCGGCTCGCAGACGCTCCGTCTGACCGCCAGGCTGGTCGGCGGGGCGAAAATGTTTGCTTTTCAGTCGGGGCCGGCGGTGGGTGACCAGAACGTGGAGGCGCTCGAAAAGTTCCTCAAGCTGGCTGATATTCCGATCATCGCCCGCGACTGCGGTGGCAGCCACGGCCGTCGGATGACACTCGATATCTCCAGCGGACAGATCACGATCGAATCGGTCGGAAACGCACCGAAACAGCTGTAGCCCTTGGGACCATCGGAGCCTCCCAGCTCCACACGCGGAGAGGATCATGAGCGAGACCATCGCCACCAAGCGACTGCTCGTCGTCGACGACGCCCTGATCATGCGGGCCATGATCAAAGACATCGCCCGGCAGGCTGGCTGGCAGATCGCTGGCGAGGCCACCAACGGACGCGAGTGCCTTGAGCGGTATCGGGAGCTCTCGCCCGATCTCGTCACGCTCGACATCGTGATGCCCGAGATGGACGGCGTGGAGGCCCTGCGGCAGCTGCGGCAGGAAGACCCGCCGGCGACGGTGGTGATGGTCACCGCCATCGACCAGAAAGAGAAGCTCTCCGAGTGCATCCGCCTTGGGGCCCGCGACTTTCTTGTGAAGCCCTTCGATCGCGATCACCTGCGAAACCTCTTGCAGCGGTATCGTGGCTGAGCCGCCGCTCGCCCATCGCTGCGGCTTTCTCGCGGGAGGCAGGAGAACACATGCGAGCTGGGATGCTGATCGTCGCTGAGGTTGTGCTCCTGGCTGCTGCCCAGCTGCTCGGTGGCCCGCCCTGGACGGTGGTCACGGCGGTGGCGGTGGTGCTGCAGTCGGCAGCCGGCCTCACGCCGATGGGGCTGGCTCGGCTGGCCTTGGCTTTTCTCTGGCTGGGCCTGTTTCGGCTCACCGGCAACCGCGAGCTCTTCTTCTGCTTCACCATGACGCTCGCCGCCCACCTTGCGATCCTCGGTGCCGCCCGCCGCTGGATGCTCGGGGCCGCCGCGGGCGGGCTTCTCGTGGCGGTGTTTCTCGGCTTTCGTGTCGCGCAGCAAGCCACGCTCAAGGTGCTCGCGGTCGAAACGGGGGTCGCCGTCGCGATCCTCACCGCCAGCCTCGTCGCCCATCGGCTGTGGTCGCCCCCACATGCTCGCCCGGAGATCACCACCAGCCATCCGGAAGCTGCCGTCGTGCCCAGCCCGTCGTTGCCCTTCCTCGTCGACACGGGAATCGTGATCGCAGCGGCCCTTGCCGCCTACGCCGGCCTAGCCTTGTGACGGCGGCGGCCCTGCCTCACTGCACGGCTGCCAGCCAGGGGTCGAGGCCTTCGCCTGTGATGGCAGAGGTTTCCAGCACAGGCACACCAGGGCGAACCTGCTCGATGGCGGCCAGGGCAGCCGCCCGGTCGAAGCGGCAGGCTTCCGCCAGGTCGATCTTGGTGATCACCACGAGGTCGGCGGTGTTGAAGAGGCCCGGAT
>CALCGM010000216.1 GCA_937900985.1 uncultured Planctomycetaceae bacterium
CTTCGCCAGCAGGTGCAGCAGCTCGTCGAGCAGATGGCAGCCGAACAGGGGCTTGAGAAGGGCCGTCGCGGCTACCGGCTCACACCCAAGGCGATGCGGGTGTTTCAAGGCAAGCTGCTCGAGCGAATCTTCTCTGCGATGCAGGCATCTCGCACGGGCCGGCACGAGCTGCGGGTCAGCGGTGAAGGCGCGGTGGAACTGGTGCCGACCCGCCCCTATGAGTTTGGCGACTCCGTGGCCCACATGGACATTCCAGGGTCGCTGATCAATGCGATGCTCCGAGCCGGTGGCCAGCGGACTGCGAGTGGTCATCTGCGGCTGGAGTCCCGCGACATCGAGGTGCACCACACCCGCAACACGCCGAAGGCCGCCACGAGCGTTGTGCTCGACATGAGCGGCTCGATGCGGCACGGCGGGCTTTACGTCAGCGTGAAGCGAATGGCCCTGGCGCTGCAGGGGCTGGTGCAGCGGGAGTTTCCCGGCGACTTCTTGCAGTTCATCGAGATGGCCTCGTTTGCCAAGCCGCGGGCCTTCGGCGAGCTGGTCGGCCTGTTGCCCAAGCCCGTGACAATCTTCGACCCCGTGGTGCGTCTGAAGGCCGACATGGCAAATCCGCGGATCTCCGAGATGGACGTGCCGCCGCACTTCACCAACATTCAGCACGCCCTCTCGCTTTCCCGGCGGCATCTGGCCCGACAAGACACGCCCAACAAACAGGTGATCGTGATCACCGACGGCCTGCCGACAGCGCATTTCGAGGGGAGTGAACTCTACCTGCTCTATCCTCCCCACCGTCGCACCGAAGAGGCCACCATCCGAGAGGCTGAGGCGTGTCGCCGCGAGGGCATCATCGTCAACATCTTCCTGCTCTCCGGCTGGTCGCAGTCGCGGGAGGATATTCAGTTTGCCTACCGGCTCGCGCAGACAGCCCACGGCCGGGTGTTTTTTGCCGCCGGCCGCGAGCTCGACAGGTTTGTCGTGTGGGACTACCTCGATCGGCGACGATCCATCATCGGCTGAACCTGCTATGCACACCCCTGAGGAGTATCGCGTGACGGACAGCCCCTGGTTCTGGGGGCTGCTCTTTTCCGTCATGGCCCTGGTTTCCCTCGCGCTGATTGCCCCGAAATACGACCGGCGGCAGGGCCAGATCGAAGGCCGCTACCTCGGTCGCGGTCAGCTGGCCGCCGAGCGGGCCCGCCGCGCCGCGGGGCTTGAGCCTACGAGCCTCGCCGCCGACGCCGTCGCCATGGCGGAAGCTCCCCGCAGCCGGCTGATTCCGCTGTGGCCCATTGCAATCGCAGCCGCAGGGGCGGCTGCCGCCTGCGGCTGGATGCTGCAACGTGAGATTCGCGGACAGTCTGCGGCCTAGCAGACTGTGCACCCCGTCTGCCGCCGCAGGTGGCGGCGATCAGCGACCCTCAAAACCTCGGCTTTTTGAGGTGTCGCCTCAGTGGAAAAAGGCCATGGAGGGCTTTTTCCACGGACAGCTAGCAGAGGCCGGGCCACCGATCTCGGACCTGTCGGCCGGCGTAGCGGGCGGCGTCGCCGAGCGACTCTTGAATCCGCAGCAGCTGGTTGTACTTCGCGACGCGGTCGCTGCGGGAGGCACTGCCGGTCTTGATCTGGCCGGTCGCCAGGCCAACGGCCAGGTCGGCGATCGTGGCATCCTCCGTCTCACCACTGCGGTGGCTGGCGATCGAGGTGTAGCCGCTGCTGTGGGCCAGCTGCACGGCCGCCATCGTCTCGGTGAGGGTGCCGATCTGGTTGACCTTGATCAGGATGCTGTTGGCGATCCCTTCGCTGATGCCGCGACCAAGCCGCTCGACATTGGTGACAAACAGGTCGTCGCCCACGAGCTGCACCTTCTCGCCGAGCTTCTCGCTGAGCATCTTCCAGCCTGCCCAGTCGTCTTCGCTGCAGCCGTCTTCGATCGACATGATCGGATAGCGGCCGGCGAGGTCGGCCAGGAAGTCGACCATGCCCGCGGAGTCGACCGTCTTGCCCTCGATCGAGTAGCTGCCAGCCTTGGCGTCGAAGAGCTCCGTTGCTGCCACGTCGAGCGCGATGCCCATCTGCTTGCCCGGCTCGTAGCCTGCCGCCGAGATCGCCGCCAGAATCATTTCCAGAGCCTCGCTGCTCGAGCCGATCTGCGGAGCGAAGCCGCCCTCGTCGCCGACGGCCGTGGCCAGCTTCTTTTCGGAGAGCACCTTCTTCAGTGCGTGGAAGGTTTCCACGCCTGCCCGCAGCGCCTCGGGAAACGAGTCGAAGCCCAGCGGCATCACCATAAACTCTTGGATGTCGAGCGGGTTGTCAGCGTGCGCTCCACCGTTGACGATGTTCATCATCGGCGCCGGCAGCAGCCGGGCGGCGGCACCACCGATGTAGCGGTAGAGCGGCAGGCCACACGACTCAGCAGCGGCATGGGCCACAGCCATCGACACGCCGAGGATGGCATTCGCCCCGAGCGACTTCTTGTTTGGTGTTCCGTCGAGTTCGAGCATCCGCTCATCGATGCCAGACTGATCGAGGGCGTCGCAGCCTTCGAGCTCTTCGGCGATCTGCGTGTTGACGCTCTCCACCGCCCCGAGCACGCCCTTGCCGACGTAGCAGCCCTTGTCGCCGTCTCGCTTCTCCCAGGCCTCGTGGGCCCCGGTGCTCGCCCCTGAGGGCACGGCGGCGCGGCCGAAGGTGCCGTCGGCGAGTGTGACGTCGACCTCAACAGTCGGGTTGCCGCGGCTATCGAGAATCTGACGAGCGTGGACATCAACAATGGTGGACATGGGCATGGGCCTCGTGATGCAGGGAAAATGATCGGTGCGGCGTCATTGTGACCGTTCACTCGAGGTTCGCAAGGGTCGCCCGAGCCAGCGCCAGGTCC
>CALCGM010000217.1 GCA_937900985.1 uncultured Planctomycetaceae bacterium
CTCGTTCTTGGATGTCGTGACGAACATCGTGGGCATCCTGATCATCCTGGTGATGGTGATCGGGGCTCGCGTCCAGAGCCTGTCGCTGTCTTCCGAGGCCTCGGCCTCACCGGCGGTGGCGGTGAGCATGGACGAGCTGGCGTCGCTGGCCCAGGAGGCCACGTCAGTTGAGCATGAGCTGGCCGAGCTCGAAGCGCAGATGGCGACGCTGGCGGCGGCGGCCAACGGCGCGGCGATGGGCCGCATGCAGCTGGCCGAGGCGCTGGCAGCCCTCAAGGTTGAGCGGGATGCCCGCCGGGCAGCGGTCGACGAAGAGACCGCGGAGTCAGCCAGACAGCGGGCTGAGATGGAGGCCCTCGAGGAAGCGATTGCCGAGGCCGAGGAGGAGGCCAAGGCCCTCGCCTACGCCGAGGCGGAAACCGAAGAGATTATTGCCTATCCCACGCCGATTGGCCGCACCGTCAATGGCGATGAGATGCACTTTCAGCTCCAGGGAGGCAACATCGCCTACATCCCGCTGCAGGAGCTCTTCGGCATGGCCCGCAATCGGGCGCAGCGGCACACCGGCTCGCTCGCGCAGCTGACCAACCACATCGAGTCGGTCGGCCCCACGCAGGGCTTCGCCCTCGACTACGTGATTGAAACGCAGGTCGACCGGGCCCGCGGGCAGGTTCTCGTGCGGAGCCGCGAGTGGGTTGTGCGGCCGCAGCAGCGGGCCCTGGGAGAGCCGCTGAGCGTGGCCTTGGCCGAAGGCTCCGCCTTCCGTCGCAAGATGGCTCGCATCACCCCTGAGACGACCGTCACGCTCTGGTGCTACCCCGACAGCTTTGAAGCCTTCCGCGAGATCCGTGCCGAACTTCACCGCCTCCACATCCCCGCCGCCGGCCGCCCCCTGCCCGAGGGCGCTCCCATCGGCGGCTCCGCCGACGGAAGCAAGTCGGTGGCGCAGTAGGCAGGCGGCCCACAGGCCCTTACGTCTTGCAGGCCTCCGTGATGCCCGCGACGGCGGCATCGCAGAGCTGGTCGATCTCGGCTGGGCTGACGCACAGCGGCGGCATGATCACCACGACGTCGCCGAGAGGGCGAAGCAGCACGCCGTGCTTGCGGGCGGCAAGGCACGCCTTCATGCCGCGGGCCTCGCTTGCGTCGTAGGGCGTGGGGCCCGTGCGGTCGGCGACGAGTTCGATCGCGGCAATCATGCCGCAGGTGCGGATGTCGCCGACGTGGGGATGCACAGCGAGAGCAGCGACCCGCTCGTGGAGCCGCTCGATCGAGGGCTGCATGCTGTCGATCAGCTGCTCGTCTGCAAAGATCGCCAGCGACTCCAGCGCCACGGCCGCCGCCAGCGGATTCCCGCCGTAGGTGTGGCCGTGGAAAAACGTTCGCCGCTCGGCGTGCGTGCCCAGGAAGGCGTTCCAGACCCGCTCGGTCGTGAGCGTGGCGGCCATCGGGAGGTAGCCGGCGGTGAGCCCCTTGGCGAGGCAGAGAAAATCGGGCGCCACGCTCTCCTGCTCGCAGGCAAACATTGTGCCGGTGCGGCCGAAGCCCATCGCCACCTCGTCGAGGATCAAGAGGATGTCGTGCTCGTGGGTCAGCTCCCGCATGCCGCGGAGAAAGCCGGGCGGATGCACGAGGATGCCGCCGGCCGCCTGCACAATCGGCTCCATCACGACCGCCGCGATCTCCCCTTTGTGCTGCTGCAAAACCGCAGCCACCTGAGCAAGCGCGGTCTGGCAGGCGTCGCCTGGGGAGGTGCCCTTCGGCTGCCGGCAGACCGCGGGTGATGGCACGCGGATCGCGTCGTAGGTCAGCGAGCCGAAGATCGAGCCGAAGCGGGCCACGCCCCCAACGCCGATCGTGCCGAGGGTGTCGCCGTGGTAGGCCTCGCCGATCGAGAGAAACCGCTGCCGGCCCGGCTCAGCCGGCAGCGTCTGCCGCCAGAACTGAAACGCCATCTTCAGCGCCACCTCGATGGCGGTCGCACCGTCATCGGAGAAAAACACCTTCTCCAGTCCGGCGGGGGCAAGCTCGGTCAGCCGCTTGGCCAGCTGCACGGTCACCGGATTGGAGAGCCCGAGGTTGGTGGTGTGGGCCACCTTGGCGAGCTGCTCGTGGGCGGCCCGGTCGAGCCGCGGATGGTGGTGGCCGTGGACGTTGCACCACATGCTCGCCGAGCCGTCGAGGTAGCGGTTGCCCTCGGTGTCGAAGAGCGCCGCCCCTTCGCCCCGCTCGATCAAGAGCGGCTCATACTCGGCCATCTGCGTGAAGGCATGCCAGACATGGGTGCGGTCCCATGCGGCGAGGGTGGCGGTGTCGACAGCGGTCTCGGGAGCAGAAGCGGGTGCAGGCATTGAGGAGCCGGAGCGCGTTGGAGAAAACAGGACTGGCCGAGGCCCGGCTCAGCGGCCGGCCTTGGGGATCCGCACCGGCGTGCCGATCTCGCCACCGAGGAGCCGTGAGGCCGACCCCTCGACGATGGCGACTTCAATCACGCCCTGCGAGCCGACGAGCGCCACCGCGGAGCCAGGCGAGGCGTCGCCATAGGTGCGGACTGGGCGGTCAACCCAGCGGTCTCCAAGATGCAGCCCCCCGGCCGCGACGACCGCAGGCCAGGCCGTCGCGGGAATGTTGGTCAGCAGGTTGCCGAAGTGGTCGATAAATCGCACCGCGCCATGAATGCCGTCGGGGCCTTCGCTGGCCGTCGCCTCCGGCAGCTGCACGAGCCGCCCGGAGCGTTGCCCAAGCGTGGTTGCCGATTCGCCATCGAGCAGACGAACCGCAGCTGCGGCCACCACATCGCGGCCGTGGAAGGTGGCCGACGCGTCGGCGGGCTCCGGCAGCACCCGGGCTTCCACCAGCGGGGCGACTGCGGCGGCGTGTG
>CALCGM010000218.1 GCA_937900985.1 uncultured Planctomycetaceae bacterium
GGCGTTTGTGGTGGATGCGGCCGGAGTGTTTCCTGGCTGCGGTTCTCTGAGGGGGCTGGCGATGACGACACGGCCATGGCAACGATGCTGGCTCACGCTGCAGGTGGGGCTGGCGGCGGTCGTGGCGTGCTCCTCCCTCGCCCTTGGGCAGGATGCCGGAAACCTCCGCGACTCCACGGCCAACCGCCTGCTTGAGGCGCTCGAAGAGCGTGGGATGCCCGATGTGTCGCTCTGGCTGCTCGAGCGACTGGCCCAGCCGAATGCCGGCATTTCTGCCGACCTGCGGAGCGAGCTTGAGTATCGAAAGGCCTTGGCCCTCGTCGGCGTGGGCCGCGCGGAGCCGAGCGTTGAAAAGCGGCGAAAAACGTTTGAGCAGGCCCAGCAGGCGATCGATGCGTTTCTCGCGTCGCCGCTGCCACGGCCGCCGGTGCCGGAAGGGGCCGACGAGCTCGACCAAATCGCTGCGGAGATCGCGGAGCTCGACCGCGAGACGCGGCGGATCAACGCCCACATCCAGCAGGGAAAGCTTCGCCAGGAGCGGGCTCGCCTGCTGCAGGTGGAGGCTGCGAAGGAGGCCAAGGCCAGCACTGCCGATCCGTCGAGTGGCAGGGAAAGCCCGGAAGCGGCGGCTGTGTTCCGGGAGGCAGTCGCGAGTTTTCGTGCAGGCGAGCGACTGATCACCTCGTCGCCGATTGCCGCAGGCGACAGCGATGCTGCGCAGGCTAACGACCAGGAAGCCGAGCCGGCCGATGCAGAAGCCGGTGAGCAGGACAGCCTCTTGGCCCGTGTCCGCCAGCTTTTGGAGCGAGTGGAAGCGGCGGGCGGGGAGCGACGCCCTCGGGCGGCTCGCGGCGGGCGGAGCCGGGCAGAGGCCTCGCGACTGCTCCGCGAATGGCAGACCGGCCTCAGCGAACGGCAATCCGGCCTGCAAAACAAGCTCCTTGAGGTGCGGCTGCTGCTCGGCGAGGGCCTCTATGAGGTGGCTTCCGCACGGTCGCCTGGCTCTTCGCAATGGCGGGCTGCTCTTGAGGAGTCGATCGCCGTCAGCAAAGCGATGTATGAGAAATACCGCACGCTGCTCGCCGGGCAGTTTGCCCGTGTTTCGCAGGGCCGCAGCGAGGCGGCGCTCGCTCGGGCGATGCCAGCGGAGCCCGACGCAGCGGCTGGCGCGTCTGCCCGCGACAAGCAGTTCGCGAAGGCGCTTGCCACGCTGGCTGACGTGCGAGCCCTTGCGGGCGGCGGGACGGTCGAGTCGCTGCGGGCCAAGGCCTACAACGTTTCGCTGGAATGCTGGCTCGAGATGCTGTCGGGCGAGGCCTACGCGAGTTTCGATGGGCTCGACGACGCTGGGGTTCGGCTGGCACTCGCCGGCGGCGGGCCGCTGGATGCCCTCGATGCCGACTGGCTGGGCTTCAAGTATCGAACGGCCCTGCTGCTCTCCCGGGTGGTCGCCGCGTCGCAGCCAGGCCAGGGGCCGAGAAACCCGTTGCTGGCCAACGCCGGTCGCACCATCCAACGGCTCGCGATGACCGTCGCGAAGGCGAATCGTGATTTCGCCAGCGAGGCCCGCGAACTGCTCGCCAACAGTGACGACGTGCCGCTCGCCGAGAGTTTTGCGGCCTTGATGGACCGGGCCGGCGTGGCGATCAATGCGATGCAGGCTGCCGGCACCGACGACGAGAAGTCGGCTGCCAGGAACGACGCGATGGCCGCGATCCGGCAGGCGCTCCCGCTGGCGGAAGACGACGAGCTCTCCGAGCTCAATCGCGCGCGGTACACGCTCACGTTTCTGCTCTATGACGGAGGGCAGCTGCTCGATGCGGCGGCGATGGGAGAGTTTCTGGCGACGTGGTATCCCAATGCCCCGAGCAGTCTGCAGGCCGCCCGCATCGCCATGGCCAGCTGGCAGAAACTCTCGGGAAGCGGTGAGGCGGCTCTGGCGACGGAGGCGAGAATCCGCTGCGGCAGGGTGGCCGAACAGATCCTTGAGACATGGCCGGAGGATCCGGCGAGCCGAGATGCGGCGGCAATCGCGATCTCAGCGGTGGCGTCGAGCGGCGATCCGGCGCGGATCTTCGCGGTCGTCGAGAAGATCCCGGAGCAGGCTCGCGATGCCGACACCTCCCTGCGGGCGGGCATCGCTGGCTGGAAGGCCGTCGCCTCGTTGCAGGCCGCCACGGGTGATGAGCGGCCCACAGCCGAGGATCTCGCCGGTTGGAAGACGGAGGCCGCGACGCTGCTCGACCAGGGCCTGGCTGAGCAGGCTGGCGGCGGACAGCCGGGCAAACTGGCGGTGGCCGCGGCCCTGGCCCGCTGTCAGATCGCGGTGAGCAGCGGCGACCTGGCCAAGGCGACCGAGGTGCTCGAGCACCCCGTGTATGGCCCCTGGGCGATCGTGACGGCGGGGGATGGCCCGGCTGGTGCTGCCGGCAGCATGGCCGAAGACATCCTGCAGGTCGCCCTGCCGCTGTTCATCCAGACCGAGCAGATTGCCAAGGCGGACGTTGCGATGACGAAGCTGGAGGCCGTGGCGGCCGATCCTGCTCGGCTGACGGCCACGTATCTGCGGCTGGGCCGCGAGCTGCAGACACAGCTCGAGCAGCTGGCGTCGACGGCCGTCGACGGTCGCATCGATGCCGAATCGAAACGGCGGGCGTCGGCGATTCTCGACGGATTCGAGCGGTTCCTCGATGCCGTCGCTGCTCGGGGCAGCGGTGTGTCGTCGAAGCTCTGGGTGGCAACCACCTACCTCGAGCTCGGCTCGGCGGGGCTGGGCGACGGAGATGCCTCGGGAATCGGTGTGGTGGTGCCGCAGGCCAAGGCCAAGGCCTACCTGGCTCGCGCGGCCTCGTCGTATGAGGCCCTGCTCAAGGCGAGCGACGAAGACACGAAGCGGTATGAGCCCTCGATCCGCTTCAAGCTTGCCGAGCTGTACAGGGCGATTGGTAAGTTTGACGACGCCCTCGACAACATGGCCTGGATCCTGGGAGATGCCTCGCGGGTCAACTGGGTCGATGGGCAGTTTGAAGCCGCCCGGATCCTGCAGCAGGCAGGAGAAGCGGCCGACGACGCAGCCACGGCCACCACGCTGCTCACTGAAGCGATCGTGGGACGCAGCGACGGCCCAGCCCGCTTCTGGGGCTGGGGAGGGCTCGCCAACAGGCTCTCGCGGAAGGCGGTCGTGCCGGCCGGGGCCGACGACGAGGCCCGCAAGGCGGCCGGGCAGTTTTTTCAGGCCCGCCTAGAGCTTGCCCGTTGCCGGATGGCCATCGCTGAGAAAACGCCGACTGGCCGCGATGCGGCCTTTGCCAAGGCCGAACGCGACATCACCGTGACCTACCGGCTCTATCCAGATCTCGGAGGGCGGGAGATGCGGGAAGCCTTCGACAGCCTGCTGAAGCAGATTCAAAAAGAACGCGGTGAGCCGGCTGATGGGCTGGCGGCCGTCGAAGGCGTGACGCCGCCGCAGGGAACATGAGGAGATGACCATGACGACACGTGCACTGCTCCGTCCGCACCTTAGGCCTGCCCGGCACCTCGCGACGGCTGCGACCGTGCTGCTGTGCTGGGCGGCCGCAGCGAACGCTGCGGATGTGATCCGCACGATCGATGGCGACCGGCTGGCGGTGACGGTGACGGGGAGCAGCCGCGAAGGGCTCACCTTCGAAGACCGTGAAGGCTCGGAGCAGCAGGTGTCGGTTGCGGAAATCGTCGATGTGCAGTTTGATGGAGAGCCTCAAGAGCTGCGGACCGCACGAAACCTGCTGGCCCGTGGTCGCAGCGGTGATGCACTGGCTGAGCTCGCCAAGATCGACGCCGGCACCGCCGGAAGCCTGACCGATCTGATGAAGGCCGATCAGGCGTTCGTGACTGCCGCTTCAAACGCCGAGTCGGCCCTGCTCGACTCTGGAAACGGGGGACGGCTTCGCGACGCTGGCCGCGAGGTCTTGGCGTTTGCGAAGGCGCATCCGCAGAGTTTTCACTACTACCGCACGCTTGAGCTCGTCGGCGACCTGCTGGCCGCCTCGGGCGACACGGCCAAGGCCAGCGAGTATTACGTCCAGCTGGCGGAAGGGCCGCCGGCGATGAAGATTCGCGCTGCGACCGCTCGGGGCCGCATGCTGCTCACCGCAGGCGACCATGCTGGAGCCGTGGCAGCGTTTGAGCAGGCTGAGGCGATCGACGCGACCGACCCCGCGAGCCTGGAGCAGAAGCGGCTTGCCAGCCTTGGCAAAGCCCGAGGACTCGGAGCCCAGGGAAAAGGCGCTGAGGCGATCGCCGTGGTCAACCAGCTGCTCGATGGTGCCAATCCGGAAGACGCAGAGCTGCTCGGGCCGGCCTACAACGCCCTCGGTGATGCCCACCGCGCGGCCGGCCGGCTGCAGGATGCAGCGCTCGCCTATCTCACCGTCGATCTCGTCTACAACACGAATCCGGCGGCCCATGCGGAGGCCCTCGCCAAACTGGCCGCGGTGTGGGACGAGATCGGACAGCCGGAGCGGGCCCGGGAAGCGCGGAGCGGCCTGCAGGCTTCCTACCCCGAGACATCCTGGGCTCGGGCGGGATCGTAACGGCAGCCGCACGGCAGTGCATCCGGGGAGAGGGGCGGCAGACCGGGATCGACAGCCAGGCCCCGGAAGAGGATAACGAGGCTTCGCAGCCCGGTGTTTTTTTGAGATTTTCGGGCGGCCTGGCGAGCATCGGCAACGGCTCGCCGGCCAGGGTCAGCGACAGGGGAGTCCAGGAGACTACGAGCATGCAGGTCGATCGCGTAGGGGATGCCGTGCACAACAACATGGAGCTGCGGAGCTTTGGGTCGAACGAAGCTCCCCGTCGGCATGGCTGGGCTGTCTGGCTACCGCTGCTGCTTGGCGGCTGGCTGGTGGCTGCCGTGCCGTTGGTTGCCGGAGTCGCTCTGAGCACCACGCCCTCGGTAGCGGTTGCCCAGGAGGATTTTCTCGACGACGAGATGCCTGCCGAGGAAGAAGAAGCTCCGCAGTCTCAGAATCTGCTGATGTTCTTCGTTTCTGCCCTCGGTCCAACGTTTTCTGTCGTCTTTTTGCTGATTTCGTTCGCCCTGGTCTCGCTGGTGGTGATGGGATTTCTCCAGCTGCGGCAGTCGGCCATGATGCCGCCGGAGATGGTGGAGGACTTCAACGCCCACCTCGACGCCAAGGAATGGCAACAGGCCTACGAGCTTGCCAGCGAAGATGGCTCCTACCTCGGTCAGGTGCTGGCTGCAGGCATCGGTAAGGTCTCCAGCGGCTACACGCAGGCGGTGGAAGCCATGCGGGATGCCGCGGCCAACGAATCGATGCGGCTTGAGCATCAGCTCAGCTACGTCGGCCTGATCGGCGCCCTAGCCCCGATGATTGGCCTGCTGGGAACGGTCTGGGGCATGGTCAAGAGCTTCATGGAGATCGCCGCCTCCACGACCTCCCCCAAGCCGGCCAAACTTGCCGAGGGTATCTCCACCGCACTGATCACCACGCTGATCGGGCTGGTGATCGCCATCATCGCCGTGGCCGTGTTTGCCTTCTTCAAGAACCGGCTGCAGAGCCTGAATGCAGCGGTTGAAGACGAGGCGATGAAGGTGATGAGTCGCTTCAGCAAGCGATCGAGCCAGGCCACTCCGTCGGCAACCGCCTAGCCTGTTCCCTGTCAGGAGGAGAATGGCCGGAACCCCTTCCGCCACCTTTGTTCCTATGGTGAGACGCCGCACACGAGGCCCGTCCGTCACCGACATCGACATGACGCCGATGATCGATATGACGTTCCAGCTAATCGCCTTCTTCATGTTTGTGGTCAACTTCTCGGAGGCCGAACAAGACGACCGCATCCAGCTGCCGTCGAGCCAGCTGGCCAAGCCTGCCGAGGCACCCTTCGAGGTGCCGATTACGCTCCAGCTCACCAGCAGCGGCTCGCTGGTCTACGCTGGCGAACTCTTCGAGGTGGCCTCGCTTGGCACGGTGTTGGAGCGGGAAAAGACGGTGATTCTCGACACGGGCAAAGAACCGACTGCGGCCACGATCATCGTGCGGGCAGACGGCCGCTCCCCGACCGGCGAAGTGCAGGAGATCATCCGCATCTGCCAGGAGAAGGGCTTCGAGAAGTTTGCCCTGCGGGCCAAATACGACGACGGAGGCTGAGCCATGGCTGACGCAGACACCAGGCCGGCCCGCGAGGGACTCGCCGATAAAATCGACATCAACATGACGCCGATGATCGACATCGTGTTTCAGCTGCTCGCCTTCTTCATCATGACCCTGAAGATCGTGCAGCCGGAGGGCGACTTCGACGTTCGCATGCCGCTGGGAGCCGCTGCCGCCGCTGCCCCCGACGAGGAGCAGATCCCGCCGATCCGCATCCGGCTCATCGCCGGGGGCAATGGGCTGGGCGGCATCGAAATGAACGGTACCGCGGTCACGAGCTTTGAAGAGCTGCAGGAGCGGGTGATCGCCCTCGTCGGCCTCGACTCTGGCCCCAACTCAATCGCCGACAAGACTGAGGTCGAGCTCGACTGCGATCCGCAGCTGCCCTACGAGTATGTCGTCAATGCGATCTCGGCCGTTTCTGGGACGGTCCAAGACGGGCAGATCATTGAGCTCGTCAAGAAGATTAAGTTTGCGCCGCCGCGGGACGACTCGTAGGGGCCGCTCGGGGTGAGCCCGGGCCGATGAGCCGAGCGCTCGGGGTCGCTCGGGGTGAGCCCAGGCCGATTCGCCGAGCGTTCGGGGCCGCTCGGGGTGAGCCCGAGCCGATTCGCCGAGCGTTCGCTTCGCCATCCTGGCTT
>CALCGM010000219.1 GCA_937900985.1 uncultured Planctomycetaceae bacterium
CGTCGTCTTCAGGCTCGTCGTCTTCAGGCTCGTCGTCTTCAGGCTCGTCGTCTTCAGGCTCGTCGTCTTCGACCGGATCGTCACCAGACGGATCATCATCCTCGATCGGCTGGTCATCCTCGTCGGACTCCGGCAGCGGATTGGGGTCGAGCTCGGGCAGATCCATCGCCGGGCTGCCGAGGAGGCCGACCACTCGCTCAACCTCGACCGCATCGTCGGGCACGATCGCTCCGCCGACAGACAGCCCGAGCAGCTCTCGGATCTCGGCGTTGGTGAGGCCGATGATCTCCTCACCCACCTCTGGCCCGGGGTCGTCTGGCGTCAGCTGCTCTGGCATCTCAGCAAACAGCACATGATCGGCCTCCTGCTCAAAGAAGTAGAGCTGCTGACCATCGTATGGGCCGAAGTCGAGCAGCACCTGGTCGTCGAGGAAATAGTGCTCGTTGGCCGAGTCGGCAGCCGGCCGCTGATCCGCAGCCATCTCAAAATAAACCCGCTCGATTGTGTCGCCGTTGACCACACCCTCGGCCAGGTCGCCAAAGGTGATATCGCCGGTGAACCGCAGCCGCCGGCCGAGCTGCCGCGGCTCGGTGATCATGAAGTCGACCAGGTTGTCAAAGCGACCTCCGTCAACGGTCACGACGCCGCTGCGAGGCACCGCAAAGCCGACCTCATACCCCTCAATCCGCATGTTCTCATAGAGATGGGTGCCGCGGTTGTAGAAGTTGAGCGCATCGAAGCCGGTGTCGCCGAGCCCGTCGGCCGGGCCGATGATCTCGATGTTGCGGAAGGTTGTGTCAACGGTGTAGTTGATCCGCATCCCGTTGGCGTTCCCCCACAGCTGCATGTCTTCCATCACACTCGGGGCAAACTCCAGCGACGCCTGCGGCAGCTGCTCTTCCTCGATCACGATGAAGGTGCGGTGGTAGTAGATCTGTGCCCCGAGAGCCGAGCCGTAGGCCGTGTTGCCGCTGAAGCGGGCCAGCGGGGCGAGGGTGACCGGAACGTTCGCCGCTCCCTCCGCCGCCGACGGATCGGGCAGATTGACCGTTGGAAAGGTGGTGATCCCCAGGCCGTCCTGGAAGAGGGCCTCGGCATAGAGGATCAGGCCGCTGCCGGTTGCCCCAGAGACGATGTTGTCTTCCACCCACACGCCGGGCCCCTGCAGCCAGAAGCCGTCGCCGGCATGGCCAAAGTCGCCGTGAATCTGCCGCGACTGCGGCTCCTCCCGCGAGCCGTGCATCTTGATCGCCAGGTTGCCCACAAACGACCCGATCTCGTCACCTGCCTCGGTGTTAAAGGCTGCCCCCGTCACGTCGTAAGCCACGTTGTCGGCAAACGCAACGTAGCTTGAGTGGTTGACAAAGCCCCAGCCCGGGCTGCCCGCCACCACACTTCCCGTGACTGTCGCTGGGGCTGAGCTGGCATCGACTCCCGTGCGATGGAAGTGCACCGAGTAGCGGCCGGTCACGTTGAGTCCGGTTCCCTCGACAAACTCGCCTGCCTCGTCGAAATAGGCCGGGTCGAGGATCTCCAGCTTGTTGGTGCGGCCGAGATCCTCAAAGGCGGCGTAGGCCACCGCCACATCGGGGCTGTGCATAAACATCACATGGCCGCGGTGGGCAAGCTCAGCATTCTCCGAGCGGAAGACCACGTTGCGGGTGAGGTTGGCCACATGCACCGCAAGATCTGCTCGCGGAGGCACATGGTCGTGCACGAGCGGCCGGTCGAGCGAGATCGTGCTGCCATCGATCGCCGTGATCACGACCGTCTCTTCGCCGGTCGCGTCGGCCTTCGTGCCCGCGATCACCAGCCGATCGCCGACCTGCCAGCCCTCCGGAGCGTCAGCCAGGCTGAGGCTCGTTTCGCCAGCCCGGGGCGGCTCGGCAGCCACCACAAACGAGGTCTTCTCTGCTCCGTGGATCACCGTGCGACCATGGAAGATCGCTCCGTGGCCCAGCTGCCTGGGGTCGACCGCGAGATCGATCGGCCCGGTATCAGCGATCACCATCTCCGCGGTGACGCCAGGCTCAATCGGAGCCGCCGGTGTGCCAATCTCAACAATGCTGCCTGGGGTCGACACCAGCGTGCCCACCCGCAGCTGCGTGTCGACGCTGGAATCGAACCGCAGCGTTCCGTCAACCCGCAACGTGGCCAGCTCGGCAGTCGCGACGCCATCGACGGTGACAACAATCCCCTCTGGCACGTGGGCATGGCTGCCATCGGTGGGCACGACCCCATCCTGCCAGGTCGATGGCTCCGACCACGGCCCTGAGGCTGCGGCGCGGTGCGTGACTGCAGCCAGGTCCACCAGCTGCAGCGCCGCCATGTGCTCACCCTGGCGTGCGGGATCGCCCGCATGCGGCAGGTCGCTGCCGTCGGAGCTGGTCATCGCCAACGACGCCATCGTGCCGCCTGCGGTGGCGTGCATGTCAACCAGCATCCCCTGCGTCGTCACCATCTGGGTAGGCATCGCCAGGCCATCGGTGTCACCCGATGGCATCATGATGTGACTGTCGGAGTGCATCGGCATGTCCGCGGCGAGCAGTCGACGGACCTCAAGGCCTTCCAGCGCCAGGCAGGTCAGGGCCAGGCTGGCAGAGGCCTGGGCATGCTGACGAGTGCGTTTTTTCCCACCTGCTCGGCGGGCAAAGCGAAAAAGCTGCTCAATGATCATCGTCGTTTTCTCCTCGTGCGACGGCCCGGACCCCTGACCGATCCGCCCACCTGCCGGCGACGGAACTGCTCCGTCGCCGGCACTGTTGATTGCCAGCGGGAGCGAGCGTTCTTACACAGGCCTGATTATTTTCTTTTGTTGCTGCGGCAGATGCCGTAAACAGACAGCACCGCGGAGCCGAGAAACCGTCGTGTCGATCACCAAGACAACTCGCCCGAGCCTGCTGCTGCGGGTCCGCGATCTGGCAGACACCGCTGCCTGGGGCGAGTTTGTCGAGATCTACGCCCCGCTGATTCACCGCTACGCTCTGCGGCGAGGCCTGCAGGCCGCCGACGCAGCCGACATCGTGCAGGACGTCCTGCGGGAGTTTGCCCGGTGCGTGCCCCGCTTTGACTACGACCCCGACGCCGGACGCTTCCGTGGCTGGCTGCACACGCTCACCCGTCGGGCGGTGGCCCGGCAGGCACGGCAGCCAGCAGGCCGACCGCTACCCGCGGGGACCGGCGAGGCTGGAGGTCCGCTGGAAACGGCCGAAGCGTCAGCCGAACAGGCCTTCGACGAGGCGGAATATCAACGGGCCGTCTTTGAGTGGGCCGCCCGCCAGGTGCAAAGCGAGGTGCAGCCACACACCTGGACTGCCTTCTGGCTCACCGCAGTCGATCAGGTCGGGCCAGCGGAGGCAGCCCGCAGGCTCGGCATCACCGTGGGCAGTGTCTACGTTTCCAAAAACCGCGTCCTCCGACGACTCCAAGCGCTGGTAGCACAGGTCGATGGCACCGACTGATTCTTCTTCATGCCCGACGCTCGAGCAGCTCGCTGAGCTTACTGACGGGAGGCTTCCGACACCCGGCGACGAGGAGCTCACCCGCCACCTCGACAGCTGCCCTCGCTGCCGCGAGCGGCTCGACCGCCTTGCTGCGGACGACGGATTTCTCAGCCTGATCGGGCAGCGAGCGAGCCAGCCCCAGAAACGATCCGAGCTGCTCGAATCGGCCATCGACCTGCTCAAGGCGAGCCCGCCGACAGCATCGCCTCAGACGAGTGAGGCCACGCAGGCCTTCGCTGACCTGCTGCCCTGGCTCGAGCCATCATCCCAGGGCATCGGCCGCGTCGGTGGCTATGTGCTCACCCGGTTTCTCGGCCGGGGTGGCATGGGCGTTGTATTTGCCGGCTGGGAGGAGGCGCTCGACCGGCCGGTCGCGATCAAGTTTCTCAAGCCCTTACTGGCAGCCGAGGCGGCGTTTCGCGAGCGGTTTCTGCGAGAGGCTCGGGCGGCCGCCGCCGTGATCCACCCCAATGTTGTGACGATCCTGGCTGTTGCCGACGTGCAGGGGCTGCCCTCGCTGGTGATGGAGCGTGTTGAGGGAGCATCACTTGAGCGTCTGACCGCCCGCGCCAGCGGCGAGTCGAGGCTGACGGTTGTCCGCATCGCTGAGATCGGCAGGCAGGTGGCCGCTGGACTGCACGCGGCCCACACCGCTGGGCTCCTGCATCAAGACGTCAAGCCTGGCAACATTCTCATCGCCGCCGACGGGGCCACCGTCAAGCTGGTCGACTTCGGCCTGGCCCGCTCGCTCACCGAGGCCCGTGCTGGAGAGCTTGCCGGCACGCCGGGCTACGTCAGCCCCGAGGTGCTCGCAGGCGAGCGGCCCTCCATCGCCAGCGACCTCTACGGCCTCGGCTGCGTGCTCCAGGAGCTTCTCACCGGGGAGCTTCCAGCAGAGAGCCATGCATTTGGCGATCGACCCGCCGCAGTAAGGCTCGCGGAGGAATCTCGCTGGCTGATGGACATTGTCGACCGCCTGCTGGCTGACAACCCGGCAGCCCGCTTCCGCACCGCAGCCGACGCCGAAGAAGCCCTTGCTGCCGGCCTGCAAGGCCAGCGGCAGGAGGCCCTCGAGACCGCTGGCGTGCTCCCCGCAAAGTCGCCCACGGTCGCTCGCACGCAGCACCGCGGGAGCGGCAGGCCGCTCGCTGTCGGTTTCGGCCTGGCTGCCGCAGTGGCTCTCGGGTGGCTCGCGGTCTGGCGTCCGCTGCCGCTGGCCGACGACGCTCCCATCAGCAGCCCGCAGGCCTTTCGTGAAGCCATCGCCGAGGCAGAGCCCGGGAGCGTGATCACCGTCGCGGCAGATGTCACCCTCGAGCTTGAGAGCCTCGACCTTGCCGACTGCGACCTGACGATCCGCGGTGGTGTGCCCAGGCCGGTGCTCCGGCTGATCTGCGACGACGCTGCACAGCGGCAGAGCCTGTTTCGGCTGGAAGGCTTTCTCCAGCTTGAAGACCTCTCGCTTCAGCTTGTGCACCCGAGCGATCCTGCCAACGGCTCTGCGGAAACCGATGATGGCGACGCGGTGCGGTGCCTGATCGATCTCGATGGCGGCAGCCTGGTGCTCAGCGGCTGCCTGCTCGCCGTGGAGAGAGACAGCGCGTGCGTGGACGCTGGCGAAGGCAGCCAGCTGGAGCTGATCGACTGCCAGCTGCATGCCCCGCAGGGCCGCGGGGTCGACTGGAGGCCAGTTCCCGGCGGCGAAGCTACGGCGGTTTCGACTATCTTCAGCGGACGCACCGCCTGGGCGATCGCAGACCCCGTCGATGCCAGACTCGTGCTCGAGCGGATCACCGCGGTCGTCGAACGGCTCGCCGAGATCCGCTTCGACGATCTCGATTCCCCAGAGAATGGCCAGCTCAGCCTTGAGGTCAGCGAGTCGGCGATTGCCGCTGACGAGTCGGTGCTGGTGGTGCAGTCTGATGTGCTTCCCCTGGCAGCCTTTGAACACCTCCTGGCCTGGCGGGGCCAGGGCAACCTGCTCGACGGCCCGCTGATCCGGATCGAAGGAGAAACAGCCCTCATCCGCCCAGCCTGGCTGGCTTCAGACAGGGATGTTGCGTCGCTCGACGCGATCGTCAGTGACCGCTCCGAGCTGGGCTCGATCCTGCTGCAGCGGCCGCGTGCGGAGATCCACGACTGGCCGTGCCGCGAGGGTCCGCCACCAGCGGAGGCCTTTGAGCTCAAGGCCGACCCCGCGCTCCGCGGTGCCTTTCCGGATCAACCGCCCGGGGCGATCGAGACCTGGTAAAGCATGGCCCGGCCAATGGCACTTCCGCCTGGGTCTTCCGGCTGACGGACTGTCCTTGAGCAGAGAGAGTGGGCGTGTCGGCCGCCCGGCGGCAGCTCGCCAAAACGCCGCGTATCCCCGTGCGGTCGTGTTTTTCTTGCTTCGCCGCAGACCGCGTCCCAGTTTGCCGTTCCCGGGGCTGCGGCCGCTTGCCGCCGCCACCGCTCAGAGCCTGTTGATGCCGGACGCGAGGCAGCAAAGCCCCGGACGGGCGACCCGGGAGTCTGTCGTCTGACCGGGCTCTCCTGGCTCAGTCAGGAGCCAGCGAAGGTGCCCCACGACAGGTCTCAGGGCTCGCAGGCCAGTCGCTGCCTCGATACTTTCCCAGCAGCCAGCCAAGCCCAACCACCAGCGGCAGGAGCACTCGCTGCACACTCACCGGCGGCACCACGAGTGCATGCGTGCTGCGGTGCCGCCAGAGGAGGTGTGCCATGTGAAAGAACGACGGCTTGCCGGATGGGCTGGCGTTGACCAGTGCGAACACGCCCTGCAGATACTGATCGAGATCGCCCGCCGGCACGGCCCGCCCGCGAAACTCAACCGGCTGGTCGCCTGCGTTCCACCAGCGATGCTTTGAGCCCGGTGGAAACACCGTCGTCTGGCCCGGCGTGCAGGTGAAGGCTTTGCCATCGAGAAGCACTCCCAGTGTTCCCGCCGTGACCGTCGTTTCCTCGCTGAGCTTGTAGTGCATATGCAGCGGCGGCCCGGCCACGCCTGGCAAGAGCCGGCCGTCGACTTCCAGCACCTCGCTCCCCTGCTCACCAGGAACCCGCCGCAGCGTGAGATGCTCGCGACCGTCAGGGCTCACCAGAACAAGTTGGGCAGAGGATTCATGACTCGGCATAGCAGGCAGGGGGTGAGGGCTCTTGGAGTACCACAGCGGTGCATTGGAGAGCGACGGCACACACTGATAGGGCACCGTCGCGTGAGCGGCTCTTCCACCGGGCAGCACGAGGCCCTGCCAGCCCGCGGTCACTTCGCCGTGAGGCAGTAGAGCTTCGAGG
>CALCGM010000220.1 GCA_937900985.1 uncultured Planctomycetaceae bacterium
AAAAACGAGTTTGCGACCTACCGATAAGCCGGCTTCGGTTATGTCTGCCCCCTTCCCCCTGCTGAGGTTCGATCCATGCCGCTGACTGCACGCCGCGTCGTCGTTCCGGTCGACTTCTCCGCCGCCTCGCCTCAGGCGATTGCCGCAGCTCTCGCCTTGGTCGACGCAGCAGCGAGCCTGCATCTGATCCATGTGATGCAGCCGCTTGAGACCATGTCGCCGGGAGTGCTGATGGCAAACCTCACCGACGAGCTCCGCGAAGAGAGGGTGACTGAGGCACTGACGAAACTGGCGGATGCCCATGGGGCATCAGGAGCGACGCTGGCCGTCGCCATCGGCACGCCAGGGCTCGAGATCGCCGACTACGCACGCCGGCACGAGGCCGACCTGATCGTCATCCCCTCGCACGGCTACCAGGGCGTCAAGCGGCTCTTCCTCGGCAGCGTTGCCGAACGGGTGCTCCGCCATGCCCCCTGCGATGTTCTCGTGCTGCGTCGCGGCGACGCGGAGTGAGGCGGCAGCCCTACTCCTCTTCCACCTTTTCGTAGGTCACGAGCATGTGCCCGCTGGCTGCGGCGGAGAAAAACTCTGTCGGCCGCTCACCGCTATCTCTCGCCAGGCACACGCGTCGGGTCTTCTCACCGAGTTCGTAGATGCCCTTGAAGATGTGGCCGATATTGTTGCCGTCGCTACTCTCCGTGACCGTCAGATCGACGGTCTTGGGGTCGGCGGCCTCATCGATGCTGCTGGTGCCTTTGGCCAGCATGTTGCCGTCAATGAGCAGCGTCCAGTCGCCATTCGGCTGATTGACCACGACGATCCTCCGCACCTGGTCGGAGTCATTGAGGGTGCCATCGGCATCGACACTCGTCACTCGCCAGGTGCCCGCCATGGCTTCGTGGTCGTCGGCACGGGCCGGGGTCGCCGCGAAGCCGAGCACGATGACGGCGAGGGCGACAACGCCTGAGAGCACGGCATGAGCCAAGGACATGTGTGAAAACCGTGTGGCAGCCATGGGAAACCTCCGCGGCAAAAAACAGGAAAACCGAAGACAGCAGGATGTCACCATCGCAGAGGCCTGCCGACAAAGCCAGAGTGGTCGGCCTCCGCGCCCAGCGTTTACCATACCCGCTGCTCATCTTGCTCGAGAACACACGCCTCCACGAAGGGGTTTTTCATGCTCCACCATCGCCTGGTTCGCTCATCGCTTGTTGTCCTGCTTGGGTTTGGCGTGCTGACCTCTTCAGCCGCCGCGGAGGATCCACCAGGGTCGAGCTGGCCGCAATGGCGAGGGCCGACGCGAGATGGCTTCGTTGCTGGAGCGGCCTGGCCAGACGGGCTGTCTGGCGACCGGCTGGAGCAGCTCTGGCAGGTGGAGGACCTGGGGCCAAGCTACTCCGGGCCTCTGCTGACCGATGATCTCGTGATCATCACCGAAACACGCGATGCGGCCACCGAGCATGTGCTCGCCTACGACCGGGCAACCGGCGAGAAGCGTTGGGAGGTTTCTTGGGACGGCGCGATGACCGTGCCCTTCTTCGCCGCCTCCAACGGCTCCTGGATCCGGGCCACGCCCTGCCTCGATGAAGGCCGGCTCTATGTCGCAGGCATGCGTGACCTGCTGGTCTGCCTCGACGCAGCAACAGGCGAGGAGCTCTGGAAGGTCGACTTTATGCAGGCGTTCGACAGCCCGCTGCCGGCCTTTGGATTTGTCTCCAGTCCGCTGGTCATCGGCGAGCATGTCTACGTGCAGGCGGGCTCAGGCTTCGTGAAGCTCAACAAGACCACTGGCGACGTCGCCTGGCGGACGCTCGACGACGCCGGCGGCATGAATGGCAGCGCCTTCTCATCACCCTTCGTGGCCACGCTCAACGGTGTCGAGCAGATTCTCGTGCAGGGCCGTGAGAACCTGGCCGGCGTCGATCCCGCCGACGGCAGCGTGCTCTGGCAGACGCCCGTGGAGGCCTTCCGCGGCATGAACATTGTCACCCCCACGGTGATCGACGGCCGCGTGTTTACCACCAGCTACGGCGGCGGCTCCTTCCTCTTCTCCGTGGCCAGCGGCGAAACCGAGAAGCCGGTCGATGTCGTCTGGCGAAACAAGGTGCAGGGCTACATGTCGACGCCGATCATCATCGATGGCCACGCCTATGTGCATCTCCGCAACCAGCGGTTTGCCTGCATCAACCTGACCACCGGCGAGGAGGCCTGGATCACCAAGCCCTTCGGAAAATACTGGAGCATGGTTGCCCAGGGCGATCGTATCCTGGCCCTCGATGAAACCGGTGACCTGCGGCTGATCAAGGCGACGCCCGACGGCTTCACCCTGATCGGTGAGGCAAAGGTCTCCGACCTGGAGAGCTGGGCCCACCTCGCGATTGCCGGCGACCAGATCGCCATCCGTGATCTCGACCGGATCACGCTCTGGCGATGGAAGTAGTGCAGCTGATCGTCAGTTCGCTTCGGCGGCGGCGGTCATCTCGTCTTCGGTGAGGATGCCATCGCCGTTTCGATCGATCCGCTTTGCCATCTCCTGCATGCGGCCGGGCACGGCATCAAGTGGCACTTTCCCATCGCCATCCCCATCGAGAAAACGAAAGATCCGCATGGCGGCCTCCGCGCGGGAGGGCTGTCCGTTTCCTCCACGACGCGGCTTCTCGGGCATCACCGTCGGGCTGCCCTTGGGCACGGCGTAGTGAAAGTAGCCAATCATCATTTCTTCATAGGTCTGATCTCCCCAGCGGACCGTCTGCGACGGATCCGGGTTGGCAAGGTTGGCCTCGCTGTTGTCGAAGGCAGCGGTGCAGGCAATCCGTGATCCCGCCGGAATCGCCAGCGGCTCGGTCAACGCATAGTTGGTCTGCCAGTTGAAGTCATAATCGGGCACATCGAGCAGAATCTCCCGGGTGCCGTCAGGTTTCACCAGCTCGTAGCGAAAAGCCTTGCCCCGCAGGTGCATGTGGGGGCTCATGCCCAGGAGCACCGCGTCGGGCAGCTGCTCAGGCAGCATCGCCGAGACTTCGTAGTTGGCCTCATGCGGCGGAATGCGGAGCGCCGGCTGGACAGCGCTGGTCGTGACAATCTCGTGCGTCACCGTTTCGGGATCCTTGAAGATGATGCCGAGCTTGCTCTGGTCGGTCTGGTCGGTGCCGATCGGCGTGTAGTGGATCTGAAACACCAGCTCGCTGCCGGCGGGGATCTTCTTGGCCATCCCAGGCGGAAGCACATCCACGCGAGTGCCTGGCACATACCCCACCAGGAAGCTGCGTGCCGCCTGGATGTTGCCCCGCTCCCCCTTGGGCCGCACGAAGCAGAGGATGTGATGCACCACCGCCCGGTTGCCGGGCAGCAGCTCTGCCGCCTCGATCCAGCGGTCTTCCGTGATCTCCGGATCGACAACGTAATACTGATAACGGACATCTCCCTCAGCCGGCACATCGAACGGCTCGGGGCTGACATTGACCACGAGATCCGGTTCCCGCGGCAGCTGCCAGCCGGGCACCTTCTCGGGAAGCTCGGGGAGGTCGCCGACGCCCTCGGGGGCGCCCGCATCCGCCCAGTCGAAGAGCATCTGCTTCTCGTCGTCGGTGAGTGAGCGGTCGTTGGCAAACGTGCCGAAGTCGGGGCTGGCATGCCAGGGAGGCATTCGCTCCTCGCGGACCACCTCGGCGATCATGTCGGCCCAGCCGGCGGCTTCTTCGTAGTCGACGAGCGCAAACGGCGCGATTTCCCCCTCGCGGTGGCAGCTCACGCAGCGGTTCATCAGGAGGTGGGCGACACCGCCGCGAAAGGTCGCCTCGGCGTCTTCGTGGACCTCGCGCTGACGGCCAATCTTGCAGCCGACCGCCGTCGTCTTGGCGATCGTCACAGGCTTACCAGCGAGCAGCTCGTCAATGGCCGTGCGGAGCTCCTGCTCAGCGACGCTGTCGCGGATGTAGCCCACGCCATACTGGTCATCGATCCGGCCGTGGTACTGCAGTTTCCTGGCCGCATCGAAGACGAACACCTCCGGCGTGCGTTCGGCACCGAGCTGATCGGCAAGTTTGTTGCCGGCATCCTTGAGCACCGGAAACTCGATGGCATGCCGTCGGGCGAAGGCCGCGATCTCCGCGATGGAGTCTTGGCGGTTGCTCATCACCATCACAAAGGCGACGTTGCGGTCGGCGTAGGCCTGCTGCATCTCCACCAACCGGTCGGCGTAGAGCTTGGCCAGCGGGCACTCGGTGCCCATGAAAGCCAGCACGAGCGCGGGAGCCTCATCGAAATCCGCCAACGTCCACTCCCGCCCACGGTAGTCTGCCACGTCAATCGCGGTCAGCGGCTGGCTGAAGTCGGGAGCGGCGTGGAGCGGCCTGCCACAAAGGAGGCTGCAAAGCGAGACCAGGAAGAGTGTTGAGGTGAGCGTCCGCATGGGTGCATCCAGTGATGGGGAAAGCAAAAACCGAAACAGATGCCGAGCCGCCATATCCAGCAGTGTAGGCAACGCGAGCCGCCGGCCCTACTCCACTGGCCGCATGAGAACTCTGTGAGAGGCGGCGGCCGTTTCTCTCTTTCTGGATCTGGCGGTGCCGCCCGCTCTTTGCCGATTCTTGTTGGTCGCAGCGACGGCCCGTAAGATTGCCGGGGCCCATCACGCCTCCCATCGCCCCCGTAGCTCAGTGGATAGAGCGACGGTTTCCTAAACCGTAGGTCACAGGTTCGAGCCCTGTCGGGGGTAGTTCGTTGCGGCTTTTTCCTGGATGTCGGCTCATTTTCCACTGATCCGCTGAAACCGCGGCACCGTTTGGCCGTCGACCTCCACCGTCTCCGCGAACATGGCAGCCGGCCGAACCCAGAGCCCCTGCTCGCCATACTCCTGCCGGTAGACCACCAACTCCTCGAGTGTCTCGCTATGCCGAGCGACATCCAGCACGGTGTATTCGTTTCCCTTGAAATGCCGGTAACGGCCCGGCTGGATCGTTTGCATGCATTGCCTCGCCCACAGCAGGAATCGGATATTCTCATGCGACAGCCCACATCTTAGAGCTGTCGCCCCGCATGACGCTGCTCCACCTTGGAGGTTTCTGCGATGCCCCGCCGCAACCGTGAACACGAACAGACGCGGGATCTGCTCCGCGTCGTCGGACCGCTGGTGTTCGGCACAGGCGTGGTCTTCACGGCGATCGGCTTCATCAGCTTCTTCGCGGCCTTTGGAAGCTTCAGCGGCAGCTGCGGCGAACCGCTTCACAGCGAGGCGTAGCCGGCGGCGTCAGATCTGCCTCGCAGCAGCCCGCGGGCAGCTGCCAGCAGGATGCCAAGCACGATGATCAGCACGCCCCCGGCGTCGATCGCCAGGCCCACCTGCTCCACCGCCTCGCGAAAGCTCTCAATGTTCACGCCCTGCCCCCTGTTGATTGTCGCAGCGATGGAAGGCGGCGGTGGTCGTCACGCTGCACGCTGCGTCTGTTGCGGTGATGCCTCGTCCTGATTCGCCGTGGTCATCGGCAGCACCTCAGGCTCGTCGATCTCGTCGTCGCCCTCATCGATCAGAAACGTGCCCACCAGGCCGTCGAGCATGTCGGGAAGCGACGAAAGCACGTTGACAAAGCCGAGCATCATCACGCCGTGATGGGCGCCGAGTTTCAGCGCCGAGAGATCCGCAAACAGCGTGTCGAACGCCTCATCAAGACCACTCGTCAGCAGCACGACCCCCGTGATGAACTTCAGCCAGGAGCTCTCCGCAAGCGATCGCACGCCTGTGGTGACAGCCAGGTTGAAACGCTTCAACAGGCTCCCGCTACCCGGCCGTGATGTCGTCGGTGTCTTTCCCATGGGCGGGGCCTCCTTCTCGATTCCGCAGCAGTTTCCTCCTCAGCTGCCGCGGGAATAGCCAAGCAACGCCAGAGCGTCAACCGCGATTCCGCGACATGCCAACGTGGCAGACAAGGCAGCTTCCCAGGCTCGCTCCTTTGCCACGTCGCCGGTGCTTCACCAGCTGCCAAACAATCTCTGTCTTCCGGCGACATGCCGAGGCCCACGCTTCGCCGCTCAGCGCACCACTCCCCCAGGCACCCCCAGCCACCCACTCTGCGCATTCCGAAAAACCCTCACACACACTCGTTGCAATGTCGATGCGAGAGGTGCGTCAGACCCCTGCACTCACCGGTTTTTCCAGGGAAATGCAACCGCCGTCGACATCGCGCCGCGGCTCAAGCCGCCTCGTCTTCGGGGTGGTTGCGCTCGCGGTCTGGGCGTCGACCGCGATGGCCGCACCATCGGAGGCCGTGCCGCCGACGGCCGAGCTGATGATCCCGGATCGTGCCAGCAGCGATACCACAGGCTCCGTCCTCCAGCACGACGAGCAGGCAGCGGTCGTGGTGCCATCAGGCGACCTCAAAGACGCCTTCCGCGACGCCCTCCGCACCGACCCCGAGATGCGAGCGATCCTCCGCGAAGAGGCGGAGCTGATCATGCTCCAACAGCTCAGCGGAATTCCCAAGCCCCGCTACATTCCCGCCACCGACTTCGCTGGCCCCAAGGGATTTGAACTCTACAACCGTGGAAATAACCAGGGCTTTCCGGCGTCGCTGCATCTCAACGGCTTCATGCAGGTTCGCTGGTTTGAGTTTGCCCGTTCGGTGACCAGCTGGACCGACTCCACCGGCACGCTCGCGCCGGTCAACAACATCAACACCTTTGAGATCAACCGCTTCTTCATCACCACCGAGGGCTACGTCACCGACGAGAACATCCCCTACTCGATCTCCCTCTTCGGCACGACCGACTACGGCAACAACTCCGCCATCACGCCGCT
>CALCGM010000221.1 GCA_937900985.1 uncultured Planctomycetaceae bacterium
CGGATCCTGCCCGAGGTCGATGCGATTCGCGGCAACAACACCGCCGAGCAGTGGATCGAGGTGCAGGGAGGGCCGCGGATCGTGCTGCTGACCGCCTATGCCGACGCTCCGCTGGCAACGGTGCTGCGGGCCCAGGGCTTCACGGTGCAGGTGATCGAGAATCTCAGCGAAGCGGAGGTCGGTGTGCTCTCCGGGGCTGAGGCGGTGATCCTCGACAACGTGCCGGCCTACGAGCTCGATCCCGGCTTCGTGAAGGCGCTCGACTTCTTTGTCACCGCCCAGGGCGGAGGCCTGGCGATGATCGGCGGCAAGACGAGCTTCGCGGCCGGCGGCTGGTTTGGCTCCGCGGTCGACCCGCTGTTGCCAGTGAGCATGGAGCTCAAGCAGGAGCACCGCAAGCTCGCCCTGGCGATGGCCGTCGTGATGGACCGCTCGGGCAGCATGTCGATGACCGCCCCCGGCACAAATCAGACGAAGATGGCACTCGCCGACGAAGGGGCTGCCCGGGCGATCGAGCTCTTGGGCGACAACGACCGGGTGGTCGTGATTCCGGTCGACAGCTCCGCCCATCCGCTCTCAAACGACCTCGTGCAGGTCGGCCCCAACCGGGCGAGCCTCGTCGCCGCTGCCCGCAGCGTGGAGAGCACAGGCGGCGGCATCTTCTGCTACACCGGCCTCTCGGTTGCCTGGGATATGCTCCAGCAGACAGACGTCGGCCAGCGGCATGTGATCCTCTTTGCCGACGCGATGGATGCGGAGGAGCCTGGCGAGTATCAGCAGCTGCTTGCTGAGATGACCGCCGCCAAGTGCACCGTCAGCGTGATCGGCCTTGGCAGCGACACCGACACCGACGCTGAGTTTCTCAAAGACATCGCTGCCCGGGGCGGCGGCCGCATCTTTTTCAATGCCGACGCGGCCGAACTGCCCGCCCTCTTTGAGATGGAGACAGCCACGATCGCCCGATCGGCCTTCATCGCGGAGCCCATTGCCGTGAAGGGCACGCCCGGCTGGGCAGAGATCGCGGCGGAGCCGCTTGCCTGGCTGCCGCAGGTGGATGGCTACAACCTCTCCTATCTCAAGCCCAAGGCGTCGCAGGCTGCGGTGTCGGGCGATGAGTATGCCGCCCCGCTGGTCGCCTTCTGGCGGAAGGGAACCGGCCGCGTGGCCACGGTGGCATTTCCACTCGGGGGCGAGTTCTCCTCAAGCGCGCGGAGCTGGAGCGGCTACGGCGGGCTGTCGCAGAGCCTGGCGCGGTGGCTGATGGGCCCGCCGCTGCCATCGGGCTACGGCCTCAAGGCTGGCGTCGACGGCAGCCGGGTGACGATCGATCTTTTCTACGATGCGACCGATGCCACGATCGCCGAGCAGATCGCGGTCGATCCGCCGGAGCTGACCATCGCCCGCGACGCTGGCGGCGACGCCACGACCGTTGCCTGGGAGCGGCTGGCCCCCGGCCACTTCGCGGCGGGCGTCGACGCGGCCGATGTGGCGTATCTCCGCGGCGCGATCCGCCTCGGTGAGGAGGCGCTTCCCCTCGGGCCTGTCAACGTGTCGACAAACCCCGAGTGGACGTTTGACCGCAGCCGCCGGGAGCAGCTCTCGGCGGTGAGCCTCCGCAGCGGCGGCGAGCCCCGCGTCGACTTAAGCGACGTCTGGACAGCACCGCGGCCCACCGCTCTCGGCAGCATCCGCCGCTGGCTGATCCCGGCGCTTCTGCTGCTGATCCTCCTAGAGGCCCTCCAGACCCAGACAGGCTGGACGCTGCGGCTGCGGTGGCAGAACTAACGGAAACAACCTCCTGCCCACGGCTGCGGGCTGAGGCTCGGCGGGTGAGCATGCCGTCGATGATCTCATGGGATGGAGTGACCACGACATAGACGAGCACCGAGAGCAGGGCCAGATCTCGCAGCGAGTGATCCACCGAGAGCAGCCACCACGCGACGCCGAGCACCACCCAGACCGGAATCAGCAGCGGCAGAGCAGATCGATGAACGAGAAAGGCCTGCTGGAGCGGGTGGCTGGAGAGCGTCTCTGGATCGAGCCGGGCGGCGACAGCCGGCTGCTGCCGCCAGGCATGCCAGAGCAGAAAAAAGACGCCCACAGCCAGCAGGGGCGTCGCCGCGCACCCGAGCAGCCCGATCACACAAAACGAGGCTGTATCCCCCACAACACTTCGCCAGTCGCGATGCTCAGCGGCCCGCGACACGACGCTGGCCCACCGGATCAGCCAGCACACCCCGCTTGCGGCTACCAGTGCCAGGCCGACCAACGCCACCTCGCGAGCCGCTCCCGCTGACAGTGCGACAGCAGGCAGGCCGCACACACCTCGGAGAGGCCGGAGCAGCTGAAGCATGTCCGACGCGACCGCGGCCGTCTGCTCGGGCCAGACCGCAAGCGGGAGCCCCACGACGAGCCCGCCCCGAGAGCCCACGGCCGCCAATCGGAGGATGCCGCGAGGCTCCCGGCGGCCGACTGGCAGGTCCGCATGGCCGAAATGCCACAGGCTGACTGCGAGAAATCCCAGCAGCGTCGCCCCGGGCACCACCACCAGGCATGCGGCCACAGCTGCCATGATGACGGCATACGCCGAAAACATTTTTCGGACCGAACGGGGGCCGACCTCTGCCTGCAGGATGGCAAGGTCGGCAGCCCCATGCGGCAGGCCGACCAGGAGGAGGGCGAAGATCCAGGGCAGCGGCTCGAGCGGTCGCAGCAGCTCCGATGGGGCAACAACCGCGCCGACAGCGATCGTGCCGATCGCCAGCAGCGGAGCGATGACGAACCAGACGCGTTGCTGCTGATCAGCCTGCATCGAGCCGCTGCTCCTCGCGACTGCTATCGTCGACTCCATGTCGCGCCCGTCAGCGATGCCACGATACCTGAGTGCAACACCAGCCCGAATCCAACTTTATTGACCACGTCGGCCACGTTGTAGATCAGTTCACGCGGCGCTCCGTTGCCGGAGAGGGCGAGGAGAAACCCGAAGGGATAGACGGCCCAGCCAATCAGCACAAACATGCGAGTCACCTGCAAGGCGGCTGCCAGCTCAGCGGGAGCCTCGTAAATCGCCTCGCGAAGCGAGACGAAGAGGACGGCGAGAATCCCGAGCTCGCAGAGGCACGAGAGCGTGAAGAAGAGCCACCAGTCGCGGCTCCCAACCGGTGAAATTTCGGCCACGAACGCCAAGACGATCATCGCCACGTCGAGCACCAGAAGCTGAAGGTAGACCTTCAACGACTCTCTGCCGAGTCCTAAGACAATGGGAAAACTCAGCAACAGCAGCGGGGTGGTTAAGAGCCAGTCGATATACCGCACAGCGGTCGGGAAGTCACCTCCGGTGGAGCGATAGATCTCGGTCATCTGGGCGTAGTTCACGCAGGCAATGCCGCAGATCAGCGAGGAGACGGTCACGGCGGTGTAGTGCTCACTTTCGAGGTCTCCGCGAAACAGCATCAGTGTGAAGAAAGCGGCTCCAGCCCCCATCGCGATCATGGCGACAAAGAAGGTGTAGAGCGTCGTCGACTCCAGCACGTTTTCCTGGAGAAACTGCATCGAGAGAGCCGTGGCGGCATCCGCTAGCATACTGAACATTCAGTCAACTCCTCTGCGGCTCTCACGCGAGCGAGAGCGGCGCGACCTGTGCAGCTGGGAGAGCCGCGGCCCGTGTGCTGCAGGGCACGGGGGCAGCCCTTGCACTTCGGCAAGGTGGTGGTCGACGTGTCGTTCACACAGTGAACCGCTTCACCAGGTCGCGGAGGCCGTAGGCCTGGGCTCCGAGCTGTTCGGCGCTCGCGGCCAGTTGTTCCGCGCTGGCGGCATTGGATTCTGTCGTTTGCGAAACTGATCGAATCGCCATTTTGACCTCGGCAGCGTTTGCCGACTGGGCTTCGGTGGCCCCGGTGATCGCCGCCACCTTTTCTGCCGTCTGGCCGGAGGCGGCCACGATTCGCTGCAGGGCCTCGCCGACGCGTCCTGAGAGGGCGGCCCCCTCCTGAACCCGCCGGCTCGATTCCTTGATCAGCCCGGTGATTTCCTCGGCCGCCTCGCTCGACCGCTCGGCCAGTTTTCGCACCTCTTCGGCAACAACCGCAAACCCTAGGCCATGCTCGCCAGCACGGGCGGCCTCAATCGCGGCATTCAGCGCCAGGAGATTCGTCTGCGTGGCGATCTGGCTCATCACCTCGATGATCGCATTGACCTGCTCCGACGATTTCTGGATCAGGTTCATGGAGTTGAGAGCGTCGGCTACGGCAACGCCCCCCTCGCGAGCCGCCTCCGAGGTCTTGTCGGCCTGTGCGAGCGATTCGTTGGCAGCCCGCACGATTGCCTCGATCGACTCCACGAGCTGCTCCACAGCCGCGGTCATCTCCTCGACGCTTGCCGCCTGCGACTGGGAGCCCTCGCTGAGGGCAGACGAGCTCTCCGTGATCAGCCGAGCGCCCTCATTCTGCTGATCGGCCGCTTCGGAAATCTGCCGCACAAGGCCCCTGAGATCGGCAAACATCGCCTGGGCATGCCGAGCAAGCCGCCCCATGTCGTCGTCTCCGGCGTAGCCGATTTCTTGAGTGAGATCGCCCTGCGATGCAGCGGTAAAGACGTCGCCGAGCATCCGCACCTTGCTCTCGAGGCTGGCGGCCCGCTCATCGATCAGCCGCCGCTGCTCATTTTCCCGAGCTTCGGCTCGCTTTTGCTCGGTGACCACGTTCCAGGTGATCAAAGGCCCCATCACGCGGCCTGTGCGATCTTTCAGCGCCGTGATGCTCAGGTCGAGGATCTCATCGCCAAGCTCCACTTCCTGTCGCAGCGGCAGGGCAGCAAGGTCGGCAACCAGAGGACCTCTGCGGCGGGAAGCGTTGAAAAGGTTGTCGATTGACATCCCAACAAGCGAGTCGACAGGGCAGGGAAGCACATGCTCGAGCGCCCGCAGCTTTGCCGTGGAGGCGGGATTCATGGAGACGATTTTCTGATCGCGATCAGCGAAGATCAGCTGCACGCTCGTGTTCTGGACCATCTCGGTGAAGAGCTGCTGGATCTCACGGTCGGCCTCGCGGGCGAGCACGGTTTCCGTGATGTCGACGGCAAACTTGACCACCCCGATCAGCCGGTCCCGACTGTCTCTGACCGGGTTGTAGGTCGCCTGAATCCAAAATGGCGTGCCCGACTTGGAGATCCGCTGAAACTCTCCCGCTTGAAACTCCCCTTTGGCGAGTTGTTGCCAGAACGTGCGGTAGTTCTCCGACAACCTCGCGGCCTCGTCCACGAGCATCGCATGGGGTTTGCCGAGGAGTTCGTCGAGCCTGTATTCGCTGAGTTCGAGGAAGTTGTCATTGGCCCCCACAATCGTGCCATCGAGGTCAAACTCGACGCGGGCCGTGGAGCGGTCGAGGGCCTCGACGATGTAGCGGAGTGATGTGGCGTGGAGAGCGGGCATTGAGGAGTGGCTCCGGCAGATGGGGGCAGAAGCGACCAGCGCCCCTTGTGCTATAGCCCGCCGGAAACCTCTCTGCAAACGGCACAGACGGCCCAGCACGCCAGTTTCCCCACCGCGCAGCCGGTCAGCATGATTGCAGCGACGGAGCCGCTCGTAGCGGTTTCAGCGGCGTCCCTGGCATCGCGGGTGACGCCCTCGCCGCTGCTCAGAAGGCGTCGGGCACGAGCACATCGACGGTTTCCACGCAGGCCGTCACCCGCAAAGGCGGAGGAAACTCTGAGCGAACGGCCTCGAGAATCGCCTCGGCCACCGACCGCGACACGATCGCCTCCACGCGGACAAACGCCTCTCGAGGCTGGTGCTCCTGGCGGCCTCCACCATGGCAAGGGATCGCCGTGTAGCCGGAGGCTCCCAGCTCGCGGAGCCGCCCGACGAGCCGCTCCTCCTCCGCAGCTTCGATCACGATCGTGACACGCCTGATCCGGGTCATCACCCGTCGACGCGTGGCGTGGGGGTGATCCGACACGCCTCGGTGGGCCTCCAGACCGATCACGTCCAGCCGCCGCCCTGCCTGCTCAAAGTCGCGAGCCAGCTCCTCAAGCTGCTCCATCACGCTGTGGTCCACCAGCCGTGTGCCAGCCAGGTTGACGATGACATCGTTGCCCTGCACCAGCCCCAGCTGCTCGATCTGGCGTCGAAAGGGGATCCAGTTGGTAAACACCGCCGAACCGCCGGCGTCGACCTGAACCGTCTGCTCATCGATCGTCGAAACCTCAAGAAACGGCTTGAAGAACGACTCCAGCGGCACGCCGTTGAGGGCATGAAACACAAACTTCGCGATGATGCCGATCAGCACGCCGACGAGCAGATCGGTCGCGAGCACAGCGATGATCGTGATCACGAAAATCGCCAGCTGCTCGGAGCCGATGCGAAAGACGTTGATGAACTCACGGGGGGAGGCAAGCCGGTAGCCCGTGTAGACGAGCATGGCTGCCAGGGCAGAAAGCGGGATGCGGTGAATCGCCCAGGGCAGCAGGGCCACAAAGGCAAGCAGAAAGGCACCATGCCAGAAGTCCGCAAACCGCGTGCGACCGCCGGCGTCGATGTTGGCTTTGCTGCGGACGATCTCCGAAACCATCGGCAGGCCGCCGATCGCGGCTGCCGCCACATTCGCCACCCCGACGGCCAGCAGGTCTCGGTTGAGATCGGTCTTTCGCCGCCAGGGGTCGACAAGGTCGATGGCTTTGGTTGAGAGCAGCGATTCGATGCTTCCCACCACGGCAAACAGCAGCACCCACCAGGCCGCCGACCACGATGTGGCTGACGACGTAAACACCGAGAAGTCTGGCAACGTGATCGCCGCGGCAAGGCTT
>CALCGM010000222.1 GCA_937900985.1 uncultured Planctomycetaceae bacterium
CGGTCGAGCTTGGAGCTGACCTGGGTGGCCGGATCGAAGTTGCAGATCTGCTTGAGCCGCAGGACCAGCTCAAACACATGCTGGATCGTGGCCCCAGGGCCCATCTCGGAAAGACGAAACACGCCCTCTTCTTCCGCCAGGCGGTAGGTCTCGCGCTGCTCTGGCGAGAGCTCGATGATCGCGTCGCGATCGATGCGAGGAGGCAGGTCTTTGAGCACTTTGTCTTTCGTTCGCCGCAAGACGTGGTCGGCTACCGACTCGCCAAGGGCTCGCGGCGGCATGCCGTCGTGGATCAGCCCGGGCGAGACAAACTCAAAGAGCCCGACGAGATCTGCCGCGGAGTTCTCCACCGGTGTGCCGGTCAGCGCCCAGCTTCGCCGCCGCCGCAGGCCTCGCACCGCCTCGCTCGTGCGGCTGCCCCGGTTTTTGATCCGCTGCGCTTCGTCAAGCACGACAAGGTCGTAGCTGAGTTTGAGTTCCTCCACCAGAGCTTCATCGCGGACAAGCACCTCGTAGTTGGCGAGGGTGACGGGCACGTCCTCAAGCTGCCACTGCCATCGCCGCCGCGCCGGCTCACCCTCAATCACCGCCACCACCAGTTCGGGAGCCCACTCGCCCAGTTCACGCTTCCAGTTGGAAACGAGCCCCTTGGGGCAGACCACCAGCACCCGCCTGGCTTCGCCGCTGTGCACGAGCAGCCGGATCGTAGAAATCGCCTGCATCGATTTGCCGAGGCCCATCTCGTCGGCGAGCACCGCAGAGTGCCGCGGAGCGAGAAACGCCATCCCCTCGTATTGAAAGGGATAGGGATCGTGGGGAAAGACGAGTTCGCTCGTCTCCAGAATGGTCTCAAGGTCGGGCTGGAGCAGATAGAAGATCCGCTCGGAGAGTTTGACCACATCCCCAGGGGGCTTGATCCTCGCTCGCGGCCGCGCCGCCTCAGCGGGCTCGCTGCCCTCTTCCTGCCGGCAGCCAACCGACGCGACCGCCGGCCGCTGTCTGGCCGGAGGTGGGGCCGCCGTGACCTTAAAGGCGTAGCTCCGCACCGCCACGCGAGGCAGCGGCAGCGGCACCGAGAGGTTCTCGATCTGAATTGGCTCGGGCTTAAGACAGACCGTCACCGGCTCCGGCAGCGCAAGCCCAGCCCAGGAGAGCACCTTGAGGGCTGTGCGAGTCTGAAGCGGAGATAATGGCGGCGGGCTTGCTGTCATGGTGGCAACTTCTCAGATCCGCAAACGCGAGAGCATCGGCAGTTCAGCCGTGACGCTGGGCTTCAGCGATTGCCTCACGAATCCGCTCAAACGGTTCGAGAAGGTCAATCTCGGGCAACAGGCTGCCAAAGCGTTCGCGGAGCGGCTCAACGGGATCAACAACGGCGACTGGCAGGTCCGTTTCGTCCTGCAGTTGCATCATTTGCTGGCTCTCCACAAGTACGAGCCGCGGCTTGACTCCAGCGGCGGCGACGAGCGAGCCGCCGATCCGTCGTCCATGCAGTTCACCATGGAGGGTTGGGCCGTAGAGGATCTCCTGGGCACGCGAGACCCGCACCGGTGCCGTGCAGTGAAACTCCAGCGGCCGGCCCACCTCGTCCACGAGAAGGTAGCCACCGAAGACACCGTGTGATGCCGACGCGACGGTGGTCAGGAAACCGATCGCACTTCTGCCCTCTTCCGGCTGCTGCATGCCCGCCCTCCCTGGCTTGCCAGCCCCGTCCGATCGAGCGATGCGGACGCGTGCGGCTGCGGTTCATCCATCGGGTGCCGAGCGAAGCGACTTGAACGGCCCGACAGATCGCGGCTTTGCAGGCACGACCGGCCATCGGTCCGGCAAAGTGCGCAAAAAACTCCGGTCAGCGAGAAAAAGCTCATTCGACCGTGTCTGTTGCTGGGTGAACGCGGGCTCGCAGCCGGCTACACTTGAAAGTCGGTGGCATCCTGCCGGAGACGGCGCGATAGCTGCCAGGCAGTCAACGGCTTCAAACCCTTTCACGGCACGAGTCATGGCCGACAACTCTCAGATCTACACGACGCAGCTGGATATTTCGGCAGGCAGCATCGCCCCCGGATCCGCTGCCGCTGGGGAGCTCGCAAGTGATCAGACGGCGCTGCTCCGCGAGATGGTCATCCTGCAGAAAAAAGCCTGCGACCTGCTGGGAGACCTGCTCATGCAGGTTTCGCAGCAGCAGAGGCAGCGGGCCGCGGAGCTGAAGGCCTGGAAGGAGTCGCATCCCGAACTGGCCCAATCGTGCCGGCAGGCTGCCCAGGCGTTGTCTGCCGTTCACACGCAGTTTCTGGCAACGGTGGCTGAGGAGGCTGCCGAAAACGCTGAGGTTTTTACCGACAGCGAGTATGCCCTGAGTGAGTTCATCGACCGACACGGGCCCCGCATCGCGCACTTCAATGGGGTGATGCAGCTCTTTTCGCAGCTCGGCTCTCCTGTCACGCCTCCCAAGGGCAGCGACTGAAACGGGCTTCCCGGCTGCCGTCTCTCGCTTTTTATTCCACTTTTTTCCAGACTACTTTCCCGACTTTCTCTAGGAGTTTCTGCCGCATGGCTACGACCGATCAGCCGGTGTTTGAGGTTGCCGATGACGCCGCCGTCAAAGCCGCCCGCGAAGCCCTCGATGCCCACACCGTCGAGATGATGGCCTGGCATTTCCATCCCTCCACCGGCTGCCCCTTTTGGCTGGAATACGCCCAGTCGCTGCCGTTTGATCCGATCACGGAGGTGCAGTGCTACGACGACCTGAAGAAGTTCCCGCCTTTTGAGGATGAATGGCTACGAGGCGGCCCGGTGCGACGCTGGGCCCCGAAAGGCCTCGAAGGTCAGCCGCTGTATGTCTTCGAGACCGGTGGCACCACGGGCATCCCCAAGTCGCGGGTCAACTCTCGCGACTTCCGCACCGACTACGAGATGTTTAGCGAAACGCTTCCTGAGGAATATTTTCCCAAGGGTGCGAACTGGCTGATGCTCGGCCCGTCGGGCCCCCGACGGCTGCGGCTGGCGATCGAGCACCTCGCCCAGTATCGCGGGGGCATCTGTTTCTGCGTCGACCTTGATCCGCGGTGGGTCGTGAAACTGATCAAAAAGGGCTGGATGGAGCACCTCGAGGCCTACAAGCAGCACTGCATCGATCAGGCGATCACGGTGCTGGAAGCAGGCCACGACATCCGCTGCATGTTCACCACGCCGAAGCTGCTGGAGTCGCTGGCGTTGGGCCTTGAGAAGAAGGGCACCACGATCCACAAGGCGGGGATCACCGGCATCTTCTCCGGTGGCACTGAGTTCACGCCTCAGTGGACCCGGTTTGCAACCGAGGAACTGCTCGACGGGGCCTACATGACCCCCACCTACGGCAACACCCTGATGGGCCTTGCAGCGAGTCGTCCCGTTACCCCGGCCGACGGCTACACGATCGCCTACTACGCCCCACAGCCACGAGCGGTGATCGAACTGGTGGAGTTTGAAGACACCAACTCCATC
>CALCGM010000223.1 GCA_937900985.1 uncultured Planctomycetaceae bacterium
AGACGCGGCGAAATACCAGCTCCACTGCCAGGGCTGATCATTCATCCGCCAGACCTCGTGGGCGGGCAGCCAGCCGCCAGGCCCAAAAAACGCCTCGGCATCGAGCAGCCAGACAAACGATGCCCATGCCAGCAGCAGCCCAGTGCCGATGCGGACCATCGCCAGCGGGTAGGCATCGGCTGGCGTGAACCAGAAACGGTCCCAGCTACGGCCCCAGCCCGGCGACGCTGCGGCCTCCCCCTTCCCGGGTGGCGGGTGCGATGGGCCGGTGGTTGCTCGCTGACTCATTGCCCGCCTCCCGCATCGATGGCAGCAGGCGGCAACGGCACAGACTCCGCGGCGGTCGTCAGCGCATAGGTTCCCAGGGGCGTGACCCGATCCAGCCAGGCATTTGGGGCTGCCGCAGACCTGCTTGCTTTGCGATCGATGATGTCGCCTGGTGTCGGCAGGTAGTGCTCGACCATGTCGAGCGACACGGTAACTCCCTGATGCCGACTCAGCAGTTCGGCGGCCACGGCCTCGACAAGCGGCCCCCAGTCGAGGCGGGCCTCGCGGCGAATCTCCTCAGCCGCTTCGGCAGGTGGAATCATTCCCGAGAGTTTTTCAGGAATCATGAAACGGCGGTGATACATCAGCCGTGGCCAGTCGCGGTCGGCGTCGGGAATGCTTCCGTCGAGAATCTCGCCGTCCGCGGTCACCAGCGACCACCGCAGCGAATGGCCCGGGCCGGGATCGGGCGCGAAGAAGCGGTAGCCGTGCCACAGATACAGCAGCCCGATGTAGGGCCGCAGCGGCTGGATCAGCCGATTGGCGAGCAGGCTTGCCGGCGGCGGACTGGCCAGCGGTGGCAGGACGACCGCAGCCAGATGCACAGCCAGAACGAGTGAAACCATCACCCGCAGCGGTGCAGGCCATCCCCTGCCCTGGCCGTCGTGTCCTCGTGTGTGTGGAGTCATGACTGCACTCTACCAAGCCACGGCACAGCTTCGGCAGGCCGACCGGAATGAAAAACCCCCGCGGAGCCGCACATGGCACCGCGGGGGTTTTTGTTTTGAAACACTGCCGTGCGTCAGTTGCCTGCGGACGGTGCGTCCGCACCCTACAGGGATGCGGTCCTGTCGGCAGCAGCCGTTCCCCGAACCACGAGGCTGTCGCCAGCAGGCGACATCTCGAGTTCCAGCGAATGGCCAGCATCGAGATCGATCAGCCGGCTCGCCTCAACCTCAACGCCATCGACCACAGCCACCACCTTCACCTCGTAGCGGCTCCAGGCATCGCCTTCGCGGAGGCTCGTGGTTGCAAAGACACGGGTCTCACCCGATGAAGCCGTCGCGTTGCCCGCCAGCCAGACCTGGGCGTCGGCAGGAACGTGCAGCGTCAGGCTCGTGGTCAGCTCGGCCGGGAACGAGAGGTCGGCAACAGCCTCGTCGGCAGCTTCGTCGAAGAACGACACGGTCGACACCTCACCCGCCCGGACCGAAACGATCCGCGTGGTTTCGGCATCGTCGGCACCGATCATCTGCACCGAGAAGTCGTAGTCACGACCGCTCTCCAGGCCACGCGACACGTAGCGACGGAGGCTGCCGGTGGCCGATGTCGCGGCCCCGTTGACCAGCACGCGGGCCGACTCGGGCAGTTCCACCACGAGCATGGCCGCATCGGCGGGCAGCCGGAGACCAGCCGACGCATCGGCAGCCGCGGCTTCGTCGACTTCCTGGGCCGAGCCACCGTCGACCGGCTGGTCGTCGATGATCCGATACGACTCAATCGACTCTTCCATGGGCACGTAGGCGGGCACAGCCATGCCACCGTACGAGCCGCCCGAAGATCCGCCCGACGAGCCACCAGACGAGCCGTAGGTCACATACGAGCCGCCCGAGGAGCCGCCCGAAGATCCGCCGGACGAACCGCCGGACGAATGGTGCGCGGCATGCCGCACGGCACGACGCTCCTGCCGCAGGGCCCGACGACCGCCGTGGGAACCATGGCTGCCGTAGGAGCCATACGAACTCCCGTAGGAGCCGTACGAACCGTACGAGCCGCCCGAGGAGCCGTACGAACCACCCGACGAGCCGCCCGAGGAGCCGTACGAGCCACCCGACGAGCCGCCAGAGGAACCGCCGGACGAGCCGCCCGAGGAACCACCAGAGGATCCCTGATAGCGATGATGCCAGCCGGCGTCAGCACTCCCAGCAGCCATCGTCATGGCCACCAGAGCGACAACGCCGGGCAGACGAAGCGAGCAAAAACGCATCGACATGTGTGGTGTTCTCCGCAGAAGAAAGAAGGCAAACAGACGCAGCCGGGCGGAAGCAGGCAGCGCATTCCTGCCCAACGCCGGCCCCCAGGCATTGAAAGGATAGTTTGCCGATTCGGCAAATCAAGCAGTTTGGGAAAGTTCGACCGCCTGGAGAAAAGGCGACTTTCACGAAGACTTTCCTGCCTGCAGTCGCCTCAGTCCGCCGACGTGGCCGCCACCGCCACGTCATCAACCTCCAGGAGGCCCGTCGCTCCCATCAGCCCCACCTGCAGGATCGCCTCACGGGCCCAGTGGGGCACCGGCATCGTCGTTTGCTGCTTCCGCCAGTCAAAACTCCCCGACCACTCGCCAAAGGCCACCAGCGACGATCGGCTCCTGTTTTCATTGAAGAAGCGGATCACGACCGCGGGGATCTGTGTGGGGGTGGCCCCAGGCACCACGTTTTCGGCCCGCACCGAAAGCGAGACATCGAGGCGGCGAACTTCCCTGCCGTCGACGGGAAACCCCTGAAAGATGTGGGCGGGCCTGCCGGCATCGCGATTCTCCAGCCGCAGCAGCCATGCACCGTCGGCCGC
>CALCGM010000224.1 GCA_937900985.1 uncultured Planctomycetaceae bacterium
TGCAGCCCGTTTCCCGCTGCATGCGGGCCACCGCCTCGAGGCCCATGCTGAGCTCGTCTTCAAAGGAGACGCCCCGCTGCTCGATTCCGGTGTGCTTGCCAAACTTCCGGGGCATCGACTCGCCAAACCAGTCGTTGGAGAGCTGGCAGTCCGGCTGATAGATCGTGATGGCAGCAAGACCCAGAGACTGGGGGGCGATGGATGCCATGGCAAGGAGACCTTCTGGGGGATCTAGGGGCAACAGGCTGGGGGATCATGGCAGGTCGCTGCACCTGAGGCCAGCCGAGATTCCTCGGCCGAGAAGCGGCCTGCCATCTGCAGGGTAGTTCAAGAAAAAATGAATTTCTTCCCGCCCCCCGAAGCTCACGAGGCCCCCAGTTGGTCTGGGTTCAGGGCGAGGAGATCGTCCACCACGAAGAGCCCGTCCTTGCGGATCGTCTCGTCATCAAAACGGATCTCACCACCGCCAAAATCTGGGCGTTGAATGCAGACCAGGTCCCAGTGGATCTCACTGCGGTTGCCGTTGTCTGCTTCTTCGTAGGCCTGCCCCGGCGTGAAGTGGAAGCTGCCGGCGATCTTTTCATCAAAAAGGATGTCTTTCATCGGTTGCAGAATGTGTGGATTGAAACCGATGGCAAACTCACCGACGAATCGTGCCCCCTCATCAGCGTCAAACACTTCATGCAAACGGTCGCCGCCAACGGTGGCGGTCGACTCCACAATGCGGCCCTCTCGGAAGGTCAGCCGCACGTTCTCAAAAGACACGCCGCGATAGAGCGTGGGTGTATTGAAGGCGATGACGCCCTCGACGGAGTTGCGCACCGGAGCGGTGAAGACTTCACCGTCGGGGATGTTCCTGTCACCGGTGCACGGCACCGCGGGAATGTCTTTGATCGAGAAACGGAGGTCGGTCTCGCCTGGTCCGACGATGTGAACCCGGTCGGTGCGATTCATCCGCTCCGCAAGTTTGGCTGCCGCCGTAGCCATGCGAGCGTAGTCGAGACAGCAAACCCGGAAGTAGAAGTCTTCAAACTCGTCGGTGCTCATGCCCGCCAGTTGAGCCATCGACGGAGAGGGCCACCGCAGGACGCACCATTTGGTGTGCTTGACCCGCTGCTCAAAGTGCACCGGCTTCTGGTAATGCCGCCCGAAGAGGGTCATGGAGGCATCACCGACGCACGCCATCTCGCTCGCATTGTCCGCACCGCGGACACCGATGTAGGCCGACATTTTCTGCATGCGGTAGTCGTCGGTGTCGGCCCAGGTGGTGATCTGTTCGTCCGCCGCCCCATCGACGAGCGTGCGGATGACGCGGGTCGAACGCAGGGCAACATGCGGAAACCCACCCACCGCGCGGGCAGCCTTGACGGCCGCGCACACAAACGCATCGGGCACGTCAAACGCCTCGATGAGCAGATGCTCACCAGCCGCCAGGGTGGTTGAGTGCGAGACGAGAAGTTGGGCCAGGGTGTCGAAGCGAGGGTCAGTCATGGGAGCCACTTGGTGAGGAAGGGCAGCCACATGCCATCGGTGGCGTGCTCAGGGATGGAACGGGCCTCTACGTTACGGCTTCCTCCAGGAATTCCCCAAGCCTTCTCACTCGCGTGCAGCCCGCTCCGGCTGATCGCACGCCCTCGTATCCCGCGGGCCTTCGCGACACGGAGGGAATGTCCCTGGTCGTGACCTGCAAACGGTGACCGTGAGCCCCGCCGTTTCGGCACTCTCGTGTCGACAAAGCAGGTGTGAGAAACTGCCGATGAGCACGATTTTTTGAGCGGCAGGCGGTCGCCAACCGCAAGGCGGCCCGCCTCTGCGGGCTCTCCCTGCGGCACGCAACGGCTCGCCCGAGAGCAGGCGGCTGCGCTATACTGATGAAGTCCGATCTGGCCGGAGACGCCCGCATGTCCTCTCCCCCACGTCCCCTGCAGCCCGAGGCGTGGTGCTGGCACCTGCTGGGGCTCATCAACCCGCTGATTGTGATCGGTGGCAATCTCGCCGGCGGCCCGTGGGTGGCGGCGGGCCTGCTGTTCATGCTCGGCCTGGGGCCACTGCTCGACGTTCTGCTTGGCAAAGCGGCCCAGCCACGACCGCCGCGAGCATCCGGCACGCCGTTTCACGTTCTGCTCTACGCTCATGCCGTGCTCCAGCTGGTGGCCGTCGGCACGCTGCTGGCGCTGGCTCTCCGGGAGCCCTCGGCATGGATCGTGCTGGTGGCATCGATCAGCACGGGAATCAACTCCGGAGCCTCCGGGCTGATCGTCGCCCACGAACTCGGCCATCGCCGGAAACACTCGTTTCCCTGGTGGGTCGCCAGGCTGAACCTGCTCTCGGTGCTCTACCTGCACTTCACGACCGAACACAACCGCACCCACCACAAGCATGTGGCCACCCCCGCCGACCCGGCCTCGGCCCGCGGTGGAGAATCCGTCTGGTGGTTTGTGACGAGAACGGTTCCTGGGCAGTTTCTGGATGCCTGGAGGCTCCACGCCCGCCGAGGCCATTCCGTGCTGACCAATCCGGTCGCCCGAGGCGCAGCTCTTCAGCTGCTCCTGCTCGCCGGCATCCTGGTCGCGCTCGGCCCTGTGCCGCTGGCAGCGTTTCTGGCGCAGTCTGCCTTTGCGGTGTTTCTGCTTGAATACATCAACTACATCAGGCACTACGGGCTGCACCGAGCCCCCGGAGCCCGACAGACAGCGGCCCACTCCTGGCAGTCGGAGCACCGCTGGTCGCGGTGGACGCTGCTTGAGCTGACCCGCCATCCCGCCCATCACCTCGAAGCGAGCAAGCCGTTCTGGCAGCTGCAGCCCTACGACGACGCGCCCCAGCTGCCCAGTGGCTACTACGGCTGCTTCTGGGTCGCCCTGGTGCCGCCGTTGTGGCGGCGGCTGATCCATCCGCGTCTGCCGGCAGCTGGCCGCGGAGGAT
>CALCGM010000225.1 GCA_937900985.1 uncultured Planctomycetaceae bacterium
CAGAGGCTCGCCATCCTCCGCCGCTGGATCGGGGGCAATCGTTAGCCAGTGCCCAGCCTCGATCCCAGCTGAGTCGCTGACGGCAATGGTCGCTTCGTCGATGCGTGCAGACACACTGAGTCGCGTGCGGCCATAGTTGCCGAAGATCCGCACGCCGGCGGGCAGTTCAGCAGCCCGTGGGCCACCAGCGTTCAACGCTGTAAAACTGACCAGGGAGGCCTCGTCGGCAGGAACGCCGTCGACCACTGCAATCACGCTCACGGAACCATCGGGATCGACGCTGTAGTCGGCGTTTGGCTCGCCTTCGTTGGCCGCAAGCACCTTGCGTCCGTCAGGGGTGAACGTGACCATGTCGGGCAAGGCACCGGCGACCACACGTTTCACAAAACGTCGATCCCGAGCCTGAAAAAAGTAGACCCATCCCGGCTGCTGCTTGTCGGTGTTTTCGACCGCAACGGCGACCAGGCCGTTTGAGATGGCGACGCTGTTGGGGGCCCCAGCGTCGGAAAACGCGCCGCCGTTGTGAAGATCGAGCACCCCAGCTTTGCGAAGGGCGGCCATGTCGCTGCCGTCGAGCACATCGACGGTTTTCGCCATCCCATTGACCGCAAAAATCTGCCGCGAGCCTGTGTCGTAGGCCACGATCTCAGCGGCGCTTTCGTCCCAGCCGCTGGGGCTTTGGTCCGTGTGGTGAAAGCGGCCAATCTGTACGAGCTGGACCGGGGCATCCGGCTCAATGGCCTCTGCGGTGTCGCTGGCCGCACCTTCGCGGGAGGACGCGGCGGTGTCGTTGGGGGCATCACTTGCTCCCGCGTTGTCCGCTGCGATGCGGCTGACAGACCCGCTCGGTGAGTCGCCACATCCGGCAAGAGAGGCAGCTGTTGCGACGACGACGATTTTGAAGAGAGAGGAGAGCGGCATAGGTGCTTGCGGGGCGAGTGAGGCAACGTTCGGAGAGCTGAGCGAACCAGCGACGGAGAGAAGCAGCGAGGGCTCGGCAGTGCGGCGATGAGGTGGCTCGGGGCGAGCCCTCGGCGGACGGTCATTGTCTGGAGTCGCGGGGCGCTGACAAGCCTGCGAGCACGTCGCCAACGTTTTTCTGGGGAAAGCCTGCATCAGTCGTCACCTGGGCAGAGATTCGGCTGAGCCAGCAAATGGCACGTTTCTCCAATCGCGAGTATCCTGCCACGGTTTCGCATGTGCCTGGCTCGTTTTGAATGGATCCTCACCCATGGGCAGCCTGTTTGCCTGGACGATCATCGCTCCC
>CALCGM010000226.1 GCA_937900985.1 uncultured Planctomycetaceae bacterium
TGGGCTCACCCCGAGCGACCCTCAATAAGGAGCCGGCGTCGGAATCAGCGCCGTGGGATAGGTCCGGCTCACGGGCAGCTGCGTCTGCTGCTGAGCCGCGGGAGTCGACCACCGCGACGTGGTGTGCTGGCTCGGAGCGAGCAGCTTGGGGAAGGCTCCGGTGGACGACGTGGGGCCGCTGCCTGGGATCACCGGCATGCCAGCTCCGTAGGAGGCTCCGCTGGCCGGCTGACTGCCCGACGCCGCAGCGGGCTCATCCGCAGCCGGGCTGCCCACCGAGCCCTGTTCTGCAGGAGGCGAGCCGGCGGCCTGCGGAGGCTGAATCGGCGAGAGCGTTCGCGAGGTCTCGGGAATCGGCCGCAGCGAAGGGGCGGGCGTTGCTGAGAGGGGGGAGGCTGCCGGCTGCTCGGCGGGCGTTGGCGAGAGCGCGGGGGGAGCGGTTGCCTGCAGAGGCTGGCTGGGGACGAGGTAGGAGGTGCCACTCTGGGGCACGATCTGCTGCTGGTAGCTCTGCTGCGGTGCGAGTTGCGGCTGAGGGGTGGCTTGAGGCACAAGGGTTGGGGGCACGTCGGCTCCGGCAGCGCCCCAGGCCTGCGGTGTGGTGGGGGCGGCAAAAGGGCTTGCCGCGGCTCCGGCGGCAGCGGCCGGTGCCTGGGCGGCAGCGGCGGGATAGCCGGGGCTGCCAGGCTGCACGGTGACATACTTGGTGGTGTAGACCGCGCGATACTGGGTGTAGGGAACGTTGACCGCCCGCTGGGCGTAGGTGGTGATCGGCTGCACGACCTGCTCGGGGCATCCGGTGGCTGGATCGATGTCGCAGATCTGGCGGTAGCAGACCTGGGGGACGCACTGATACTCGGTGCGGTAGCAGGTTTCGGGGACGTAGCTGACCTGCTGGACGGGAACGGTCACCGGCTGAGGAGGTGGGGCCACCGCGGCAGGCACCGGGGCCATCACGGGAGCGGCGATGGGCGCGGCGACAGGCGCGGCAATCGGAGCAGCCACGGGGGCCACGGCATAGGCCGGGGCAGCCATGGGTGGTTTCACGCAGCAGCTTTTGAAACATCCAAACAGCCCATCGAGGCAGCACTGGGCACTGCTCTGCTGAGCCGAAAGAGCCAGCAGGGCCGCCAGGCCACACACGAGTCGCACGCGTTGCGTCGTCATCGTCGTTTGTCGGTGCCACCCGCAGGCGGCGTCCGGTCCGTGAGAAGAGGAGGTGCCTTGCCCTCCTGGCCGATGCCGGCCTGAAGGAGCAAGTCGTGCGGGAGAAAGGCAGGTTTTCTGCCAGACGTCTCCCGCATGCACTCCAAACGTAGGACAGCGGATACGGAAAAACTCGAGAATAAAAAAGTTTCCGCCACCGTTCAGGCTTCGTCAGTCGGCATGACCGGCACAACCATTGCCAGCGGTCAGCTCACCGGTGATCGCTACGACCGCCGACCGCTCCGCCGCGCTTCCGCCCGGTCGTAGAGGGCAAAAAGAGCCTCGCGGAGATTGCCGCCAGCAGCAGTGAAGGCCTCCTCGATCTCGCCTTGCGTGATGCTGCCGCCGTGGGCTGGAAGCTGCTCGACAATCCGGTTGAGCAAGGCGGGAGATGTGCGGCAGCAGACGAGCATTGGTAGGCCTGCCGGCTCATGGCTGGTGGCCAGCAGCTGTACCCGCCGCAGCCGAGCCAGTATCCGCAGGCACCTGGCAGCCACGCGGCCTGCCACCTCCAGGCTGTCGACACACACCAGGCTGCCTGCCGGGAGCAACGCGATCGCCCTGGCGACACCCAGGCTCTCCCGCCAGCGACGCAGCCGAACCCTCTGCACCCGCTGCCCCTGGTCGGCAGCGGCCTTCGCGCAGGCTGCCAGCCGTGTGCTCTTGCCACTGCCGTGCGGGCCGACGAAGGCTCCGCAGCCGCCTGCCTCCGCGAGCTGGGCAAGCGTGGCCGAGGCATCAAAGGGGTGGCCCTCCTCGGTGAGCGGGCGGATCGCACCCAGCCGGGTGTAGCGTGTGGCGAAGGGATTCGCCTCTGCGGCAGTCATCGCCCGACAGCGCGTGGCTGAAGGGGCAGCTGGACGGGGGGCAGCTCACCCACGTCAAACACATGCTCCGACACGAAGTCGCGGCGGCCGACGAAGAACAGCCGGATGCGGACACACCAGCGGATCTTCACGATCGTGCCCTCGTAGGTCATGGGGCTCGCCGGAAGCCGAAAGGCATACTCGCCCCGCCGCTGCTTCGGAGGGAGGCTCTCCAGATCGGTGAGTCGCTCAAAGAAGCAGACGCCAAGGTCTTCCTCCCCCTTGCCCTCGCTGTACCAGAGGGCCGACCGCTCGATCACCCGCACCACGGCGTCGCCAGTGCCCGTGACGTGGTAGCGGAGCCGCACCGTCTCTTCGGGATCGTAGCGGCGACTCGGCCGATCAAACTCGGTGATCACCCGCGGCTCCAGCCGCTCCTGCACGCTCCCCGCCGTCATCGCCCGCTCCCCACAACCGCGAGCTTCGATGGCGGCACATTGAGGAGGGCCGGTCCGGTTCGCTGCGGGAGCACGATGATGGGGAAGTGTCGCGTGAAGCGAGGCCACTTGGCTGGCTCAACGTGCACGGCGATCCGCCAGGTGACCGCGTTGTGCAGCGAGGCAAAGGAGTGCATCGCCTCGGCAGGCACCTCAAACGACGCCCGCTCCTCAAACCGCCTCCCCGGGGCAATCGACACCGCCCGCCACTCAGCGAAGGGGATCTCGCGGACCACCCGCCGCTCGGTGCGGGTGTCGGTGCCCTGGCGGAAGGTGGCCAGCTCCTCAAGCTCAAGCGAGAGGGCGATGCGGCGAAACATCCCACGACCGCCCTGCCCGAGATACACGTCGCAGCGGTCGCCGGGCCGCAGCGGATGATCCGCAATCTCGATCTGCGTCGGCCCGACCGCTGTCTGCAGCACCAGGGCCCGCACGAAGATCACCACCCCCGCCACACCGATGGCCAGAAACGGCACGAGGATCGCAAGCAGCAGCCAGTCGGTCTGGCCGCCCACAAAGTCGACGCCCGCCGTCACCGCCAGCAGCACCACGACGGCATTCCAGAGCACGGCAAACAGGCCGAAGCCAAACACCGACCAGCTCTCCGGGCTCTCCAGCGGGAGTCGGTAGCGGAGGATCGTGCCGGGGGAGTTGTTGAGATTCTCCCATGGCGGCACCGACGGAAACGGCTCCATGTCGCTGGCCCTGCCCGACGGCTGAAACATCTCCGGAAACCGCCGCAGGGCAGCCATACCCTCTTCGGAGCGGCCCCAGCCATGGATCAGCCGAGCAAGGCCGCTGCCGCCGATCGACAGCAGGGCACCGGGCAGCAGGAGCGTGAGCAGCCACATCCAGAGGCCAATGCTCGCCAGCCCGCCGGGCGCCTCGACGACGCGACGGCCGAGCATCGCCGTAAACACCACGCCAGCGGCCAGCAAGGCGGCGTAGAAACAGGCCTCACCGGCCCGCCCCCAGGCCTGCGAGCCCGTGCGGCGACTGCCCCGTTTCTTCTCGAACAACCGTGGAAGGCGAATGCTGACCATGCCGTGCTCTCATGCGGGAGGCTCCATCCTCGCATTCCACGCCGCGAACGCCAAGTGCCTGACGGCCGACCTTGTCAGCCCACCGGCTCGAGGGTGGCGTGCGAGAGGATGAAGGTCCGCCGTCCGGCAGCGCCGTCAAACATGACCGTGCCCACCATCCGCGGCCCAGCCCCGCCGACCTTCTCAAGCAGGCCGTCGCCATATTCCGCATGCCGCACCCGCTGGCCCGGCTTGAGCTCGATCGCAGGCTTGGCCAGGGACGCGAGCTTCTCAGACATCGCCGCCAGTCCGGCCGACCGCCGCGGAGGCCGCGCCGCGGTCGGCTCAGCCTCACGTCGCTGTGGCCTTGCGTCGTCGAGATCGTCGCTCTCTGAGGCCGCAGACACCTGGGACGCATCGTCGTCATCGGGCACGAGCTGGCAGGCATCGTCGTCGGCAAAGGGATCGCCAAGGCCGTCGTCGAGCATCGCCATTCCCAGCGAGCCACCCATGGTGCCACTCGAGGGCGCCTCGCTGCCGGTGAGCTGCGTTTCCTCTCCCGACATCTCGGCAAGAAACACGCTCGGCGGCGAGATGCGACGGCTCCCACGGTAGTCGCGGATGCGGGCACAGCTGGCATGCAGCTGCTCGCGGGCCCGGGTGATCCCCACAAACACCAGCCGCCGCTCTTCCTCAAGCTGCTCCGGATGGTCGAGGCTCCGCTCATGCGGCACGATGCCATCCTCGAGAGCGACCAGGTAGACGACCGGAAACTCCAGCCCCTTGGCCGCATGCAGGGTCATCAGGGAAACCCGCGGGCTGGCCGGATCCCAGATGTCGGTGTCGGCGACGAGGGCCACGCTTTCGAGAAAGCTGCCCAGCGGATCATCGTCGAGCGATGACATGCCGGCGGAGAGACCGGCCTCGCTTTCGATCTCCCGCTGCCGCTCCTCATCGATCCCAGCGGCCACGGTCACGAGCTCCTCGACGTTGGCCAGGCGGTCGTCTCCGTCGTCTTCGTCGGCATCGGCCGCCAGCATCGCCCGGTAGCCGCTGCGGTCGAGCACGGCGTTCACCAGCGGCGCCACCGGCCCTGCTGACTGCTCCCCAAGTTCAGCATGCAGCCGAGCAAAGCTGGCCAGCGACGTCTGCGCTCGCTTCGACACCCCGTTGACCCCGCCAGCCGCGGCGGCGGCTTCCAGCAGCGAAAGGCCGTGGTCGGCGGCCCAGGAGCCGAGCCGATCGAGCGACGTCTTGCCGATGCCTCGCGGCGGCACGTTGACCACCCGCAGGAAGGCCTCGTCGTCGCGGGGGTTTTTCAGCAGCCGCAGCCAGGCCACGATGTCGCGAATCTCCCGCCGCTTGAAAAACTCCAGCCCACGGACGAGCTGGTAGGGCACGCCGCAGCTGCGGAGGGCGACTTCCAGCGATCGCGAGAGGGCGTTGGTGCGAAACAGAATGCCGAAGTCGCCGGCGGTGCGACGGCCCGCCATGATCTCGTCGGCAATCTCCGCCGCGATGCGGTCGGCCTCCTCGTGGCTGTCGCTATCGAGCACGATCCGCACCGGCCTGCCCGGCTCGGCATCGGTCACCAGCTGCTTCGGCTTGCGGCGGGTGTTGCGGGCGATCAGGCGGTCGGCCGTGCCGAGGATGTTGGCCGTGCTGCGGTAGTTGCG
>CALCGM010000227.1 GCA_937900985.1 uncultured Planctomycetaceae bacterium
CAGGTGCACCAGGCCTCGCCGCAGAGTGATCAGAGTGAAAACGGCTGGTCGCTTTCCGAACTCGTCCGCGATGAAAACGCTCGCTGCCCATCGGACGTGCTGCTCGATGAAGACACCCTGCGGCATGTGCTCCAGCGGATCGACCAGCTCGACGAGCGATCCGCCACCATCATCCGCCTGCGGTTCGGGCTCGGCGGCGAGGAGCCGATGACGCTCAAGCAGATCGGCTCAGTGCTCGGGCTGACCCGCGAGCGGGTCCGTCAGATCGAGGCCGAAACCCTGACCACCCTGGCGATGGAACTTGACGGCGTGCCGCGGGCGACGGTGCAATTGCGAAAAGGTGCCTGAGCGACCCCTGCCCCAATCCCCCGTGAGCAACCCTCTGCATGAGCACATCGAGCGTCGACCTGGAAGCCTTCATCCGCCCGATTCCCGACTTTCCCAAGCCGGGCATTCTGTTTCGTGACATCACGCCGCTGCTGGGCAATGCCGAGGCACTCGCTGCGGCGATTGAGCGGATGGTCGATCCCTGGCGAAACGCTGGCATCGACGCGATCGCAGCCGTCGAGGCACGGGGGTTTCTGTTTGCGGTGCCGATGGCGCTGGCGATGGGGGTGGGCGTGGTGCCGGTTCGCAAGCCCGGGAAGCTTCCGGCCGACACGCTGACCCACCAGTACGATCTCGAGTATGGCAGCGACACCATCGAGATGCATCGCGACGGTGTGGCCAAGGGAGCCCGGGTGCTCGTCGTCGATGACGTGCTGGCAACCGGGGGCACCGCAGCCGCCTGCGGCCGCCTGCTGGAGTCGGCTGGCGCGAGCGTAGCGGGCACCTCGTTTCTCGTGGAGATCAAGCCGCTTGGTGGACGCGAACGGCTCGCTCCGCATCGCGTTGAGAGCGTGCTGGTCTATTGAGTGTTGAATGTGAACGTGGATGCCAATCCCACCACAGCGTCGCTGCGACACCGCGACCAGCAGACGCTGATCCACTCGCTCCACTCTCACACGCTGCAGGAGCAGGCCCATGTCTGGGCCGGTGGCCGCGGGGCGGTGCTGATCGACCACGATGGCCGGGAATACCTCGATGCCCTCGCGGGCCTCTGGAACGTGATCATCGGCCACGGCCGCAGCGAGCTTGCCGAAGCGGCAGGCCGGCAGATGCGGGAGCTGGCCTACGCCTCGGGCTACACCGGCAGCACCACCGTGCCGGCGATCGAGCTGGGTGAGCGGCTACAGCGGATCTGCTATCCCGTCGGCGAGGGCCGCTCAGCAGGCTGGCGGGGGATGGGCGGCTTCTACTTTGCGACCGGCGGCGGGGAGGCGGTCGATGCGGCGGTGAAGACCGCCCGCTGGTGGTGGAAGCTGCAGGGCCGGCCCGACAAGACCTGGGTGATCGGGCGTCGCTACGGCTACCACGGCACCGGCTTCGTGGCGATGAGCGCGACCGGCCTGCCGGCCTACTGGCCGATGTTTGAGCCGCGGCTCTCCGGCGTCGAGATCGTGGAGAGCCCCTATCCCTATCGCTTTGATCGCCGCCGGCATGCCCGCGGCCCCGACGACCCACGCAGCGACGGCGAGATGGCCGCGGATCTCATTGAAGAGGCCATCGAGCGGATCGGGGCAGACCGCATCGCCTGTGTGCTCGCGGAGCCGGTGCAGGGAGCCGGCGGCGTGATCGTGCCCCCCGACGACTACTGGCCGCGGCTGCGGGCAATCTGCTCCAGGCACGACGTGCTCCTCGTCGCCGATGAGATCATCACGGGCTTCGGCCGCACCGGACCCTGGTTTGGGCTCGAGCGGTGGGGCGTGGAGCCCGATCTCGTCTGCTTCGCCAAGGGCATTACCAGCGGCTACCTGCCCCTGGCTGGCGTGGGCTTTCGTCAGGAGATCGCGGAAGCGATCCGCTCGGCAGAAGGCCGCGCGACCTGGATGCACGCCGCGACATACTCCGGGCATCCCGTCGCCTGTGCGGTCGCCAACGCCAACCTCGACATCATCGAGCGAGAGGGGCTTCGCGAACGGGCGATGGAGGCGGGCGAGCATCTCCGCCAGCAGCTTGCCACGCTCTCCTCGCTCTCCCATGTCGGCGAGGTCCGCGGGATCGGCCTGATGGCGGCGGTGGAGCTCGTCGCCGACAAGGCCAGCCGAGAGGAGTTTCCCGCAGGGGAGAAGGTCGGCCCGCGGGTGCATGCGGCCACCCAGGCCCGCGGGATGTTTTCCAGGCTGCGGGGCGATGTCTACAACCTCGCCCCCTGCTACGCCGTGGAAACCGCCCAGCTCGACGCGATGGTAGAAATCCTGGGGGAATCGATTCGCGAGGTGACCGGAGCCTGAGATGCCGTCACGGGTAGTCGTTGCGATGAGCGGAGGGGTCGACTCGAGCGTCGCTGCGGCGATGCTCGTGGAGGCAGGCCATGAGGTGATCGGCGTGTTTATGCGGCACGGGTCGCCCGCGGCGGCCCCAGCAGGCACGAGCCTTCCGATCGTGGAAGCCTCCCGGCCAGGCCACCAGGGCTGCTGCAGCGTGGAAGATGCCCTCGACGCCCGCCGGGTGGCGGAGCGGCTTGGCATCCCGCTCTATCCGCTCGATCTCTCCGACGACTTTCATCGCATCATCGACTACTTCGCTGCCGAGTATGGCCACGGCCGCACGCCCAATCCCTGCGTCCGCTGCAACACCTGGCTGAAGTTTGGCCGGCTCTTCGACTACGCCGACGCCGTTGGTGCCAGCCACGTGGCCACCGGCCATCATGCCCGGCTGCTGGCGACTGCCGACGGAGGCCACAGCCTGCACCGCGGCTGCGACCGTGGCAAAGACCAGTCCTCGGTGCTCTTTGAGGTGCCCCGTGAGAGGCTCCGCCGGATGCTCCTGCCTGTGGGCGAGCTCACCAAAGACGAGGTCCGCACACGCGCCAGCGGCCTCGGCCTGGTCACGGCCGACAAGCCCGACAGCCAGGAGATCTGCTTTGTCGCGCCAGGCGAGCATCCGCAGCTCGTGGCGCGGATGCTCGGTGGATCGCGGGCCGGCGAGGTCGTTTCCACTGCTGGCGATGTGCTCGGTGCCCATGCCGGCATCGAGCACTTCACCGTCGGTCAGCGGCATGGCACCGGCATCGCCACCGGCGAGCGGCTCTACGTGGTGCGGATCGAGGCCGCCGCCTGCCGCGTCGTGGTGGGGCCTCGCGGGGCGGTGCCTGAGCAGCAGCTCACCGCCGGAGAGGCCAGCTGGCTCATCGACGAGCCGGCCGAGCCGTTCCGCTGCTTCGTGCAGTGCCGCACCGGCAGCCCACCAGCCCCGGCGATCCTCACGCCGCTCCCGAACCGCCGCTTTCAGGCTGTCTTTCTCGGCGAGGCTGACAGCCTGCCGGCCGACGCAGCCCCCTGGCCGGGAGCGATTTCCCCGGGGCAGGCGGCGGTTGTCTATGACAGCAGCCGCGTCCTTGGCGGCGGCTGGATCGAGACATCCTGACGCACGGCCGGCCGCGTGGACTTCCGACCGCGGCCGGGCCCGCGTGCCGCCGAAGCGGGGCACACACGTGCGAGCTTTTGCGTGCGTGTCGCAGTCGAACTAGGCTGAAGAGGTTGAAGTTTTTCTGCCTCACCCACGGAGCACCCTGATGCCCCCCGAAGTGATTGTTGGCCTCTCTGTTGTGCTCGGGATTCTGGCACTGGCCATGCTGCTGCTCGTGTTCAACTACGGGCAGATCTGGTTTCAGGCCTACTGGTCCAAGGCTCCGGTGACCTTCCTTGAGCTGCTCGGCATGAGCCTCCGCAAGGTCAACGCCCGCACGATCGTGCAGGCAAAGATCATGGCCATCCAGGCCTCGATCGGCGACGGCTGCCCGACCCGCAAGCTGGAGGCCCACTACCTCGCCGGTGGTGACGTCCCGCGGGTGATCCGCGCCCTGATTGCCGCCCACCGTGCCGACATCGACCTCGACTTCGACCGGGCCTGCGCGATCGACCTGGCTGGTCGCGATGTGCTTGATGCCGTGCAGACGAGCGTCAATCCCAAGGTGATCGACTGCCCCGACCCGACCAGCGGCAAGACCTTCCTCTCCGCCGTCGCCAAGAACGGTGTGGAGCTGCGGATTCGGGCCCGCGTCACTGTGCGAACAAACATCCAGCAGCTGATTGGCGGTGCCACCGAAGAGACGATCATCGCCCGCGTCGGCGAGGGCATCATCACCTCGATCGGCTCCTCGGAGACCCACTTCGCGGTCATGGAGCATCCCGACCAGATCTCGAAGGCCGTGCTCGAACGGGGCCTCGATGCTCAGACCGCCTTCCAGATCGTGTCGATCGACATCGCTGACATCGACATTGGCGAAAACATTGGCGCCCGTCTGCAGGCGGATCAGGCGGAAGCCGACACCCGCGTGGCCCGAGCCAAGGCGGAGGAGCGGCGGGCCTTTGCCTTCGCCCGTGAGCAGGAGATGAAGGCGGCCACGGCTGAAAACCGAGCTCAGCTGCTGGAGGCCGAAGCCCTCGTGCCCAAGGCGATGGGAAATGCCTTCCGCAACGGCCGGCTCGAGAGCATCGTCTCGGGCAATGGGCCGGCTGCCTAAGCCGAACAGCGGCACACTCCCCGCCGCCCACCAGGCTTCCCAAACCCCCCATCCCACAGTGGCAGGTGCCGGCAAAATCATCAAACCTTCATGCAGCCGCTTGACGATACCACTGAAGCGGTTCGGAGGCGGCCAGCTGCAGGATGCAGCCTTCGCCGGGAGCGAGACAGCTCCCTGCCGACCGCGGAAGTCGGATGCGCAAGGGAGTGTGCCTGATGGCGATGCGGAAGCTGAAGATTTACAACGGGCCAGACTACGACCAGAGTTCTGTTTCCCTTCTCCAGACCGCCTCTGACACAGGCACCGTCAAGGTGAGCCTGGGCGAGGTGCTCCCGCTGCTGGCAGACGCCGTGGCGAGCCAGCGGACCTGGCTGACCGACTTTGAGGACGACTCGGTCACCATCTCTGCCGACCTCTACGACGTCCTGCAGGCCTACCGTCACTTTCGCCGCCCCGGCGCCTGACCACCTTCCGTGAAATCCCTCACTTGCGGGGGTTCTGCTGCGATGGCATACTTCGCACAGCACCGCCGCGAGTGACCGAATGACCTCCCCTTCCGGGCGGGTCGCCTGCAGCAGGCGTGTGCACACGCTTCCTCTGCGAGTTGGGGTTTCATGCACAACGGAGTCAACACCGTCGA
>CALCGM010000228.1 GCA_937900985.1 uncultured Planctomycetaceae bacterium
AAAGCGACCAGCCGTTTTCACTCTGATCACTCTGCGGCGAGGCCTGGTGCACCTGAATCGCCTTCTTGATGATCGGCAGCTTCTTGCGGGCCAGGCCGAGCATCCGCGCGGTCTCCTCGTGCGTGGGCGTGCGGCCGAGCACCTCCGTCAGCCGTGTCACCGCCCGTCGCCACTTCGAGAGCAGCTCTACCATGTAGGCCGGGATGCGGATCGTCTTGCCGTTGTTGATCAGGGCCCGCTTGATCGACTGCTTGATCCAGTAGCTGGCATAGGTGCTAAAGCGGGTGCCCACCTTGGGGTCGAAGCCCTCGACGGCCCGCAGCAGCCCCAGGTTGCCTTCCTCAATCAGGTCGGGCAGCGGCAGGCCGCGGTTGGCGTAGCCGCGGGCAATGTTGACCACCAGCCGCAGGTTGGCCCGCACCATGTGGTCTCGCGCGGCCGCACTGCCGGCCTGCACAGCCGTGGCGAGCTCTTTCTCCTGCTGCGCCGTCAGCAGTGACGTCGCGTTGATGTCACGGAGATAGGTCTCCAGTGGGTTCTGGGCAGCGGTCGTGGCCGGCTTTTTGCGTGGGGGGGACGGCATGAGTGGGTGCGGCTCCTGGGAATCAAGGGAGGCCTGAGAAAATAAAACGACGCCTCCGCTCCGTAGTATCGGCGGCTCGACCGGCAGCATGGAGCCAAGGCGGTTTCACGGCAGCATGCACCGCCTGCAGCGGAAGCAACGATCCTGCCGGATGCTGCGGCCGCAGCGGCTACGTCAGCGGCCAGCGGATTGCCACCAGCTCCGGCGTGACCCCCAGCCGGATCGGCAGCGTGGAGGTGCCCAGGCCGCGGGAGACATACATCGGTGGCCCTTCGCCCTGATACCAGCCGCGGATATAGCGGCCGCTGCCACCGGGTGTCACCAGGGCGATGCCAAACGGTGCGATCTGGCCGCCGTGCGTGTGGCCGGAGAGGATCAGGTCGACGCCTTGGCTGACGGCTGGCTCCAACTGATCCCGCTGGCCTGGGCAGTGGGCCAGCAGCAGCTGGGCTGCTTTGCCAGCGAGCCGTGTGGCGGCGGCGACGTCGGGCCTGCCTTCGACAAAATCATCAAGCCCGGTCACCACCAGGGGCCCGCCGGAGGTTTCGACCTCGATCGCCTCGTTGACCAGCAGCCGGCCGCCCTGCTGTTCGTAGACCCGGGCGATGCGGTCGACGGCGACGCCGCTGCGGTATTCCCAGTTGCCCAGAATCCCGATCGGCATCGACCGCTGCGGGCAGGCCGCGAGAAACTCAGCAAACACATCGATGCCACCGGCGGTATCGATGGCGTCGCCGGTGAAGAGCAGCAGATCAGGCGGGCTGGCGTTCATGGCGTCGAGCAGCTGCTCTTCAAGCCTGCCGATCCGCTTCATATGCAGGTCGGAGAGCTGCAGCAGACGGGCGGCCGGGCCCGATGCCTTGGCGTCGGCCGCGGACGTCGGGCCGCCGTCAGCCGAAAACCCAAACGTTGACCTGCTCAGCCAGCTCGGCGTGATCACGAGGGCGTCGGTCGCCGCGACTGTAGGCAATCCCACGCCAGCGGCTGCCGTCGCACGGAGCACGGCACGGCGAGAGATGCGAGGCGAACGCGAGGGGGTGTGCTGCATGGGATTGTGAAGTCGATCGTGCCCGTCGACGCAGCATACCCCCGTGAGGGGATTGGTGCAGCGGCAGATGCTCACGGCAGCTGGGCCACCTCTCCGCCGTTGCGGGAGCCGATGGCCCGCCAGACACGCGGGTCGACGTCATCACTGACCGAGCGGGTGGAGCCGTCCATCATCGCCACCGTCACGATGCCGGGGTGATAGCTGCGGGCGGTGATCGCAGCGAAGGTCGGCTGGGTGCTGCTCTTGCCCTCCTGCAGCGTGTTGAGGTCGATGTCGTAGGTCACGCCGCCGATGGTGGTGAGCACCTCGGTGTTGGGCGGAAAGGTTGTGGTCACGCCGGTGTGGTGCACGCGGCCATCGGGCCACTCGGTGTGGCCGGTGCAGCTGTTGGTGTCGGGGCCGAGCTTCTGCTGGCCGCCTGAGGCGAGGCTGGCGATGGCCGCTGGGTCTGTCGGCGGGGCTGAAGCGGGGAACGTGCCTGAGGGGTCGGCAGTGTTGCGGACATAGGGCGTGAAGGCCTTCACGTGGGCCACGCAGAGGGTCTTGCTCAGCCCGTCGGGAAAGCTGCCGGGGGTCAGCCGGCTGTTGGGATGGAAGGAGCCGTTGCCGCCGCGGCCGCTGGCCGGGTCGTAGACAAACCAGGTGCCGCAGTTGAAGCCGTAGGTGTGTGGGTAGACAAACGGGGAGCCGTCTTTAGTGCGGACCATGTCGTTGGCTTCACTCGGGCAGAGAAAGACAGGGATTCGCGCAGTCGGCACACCGCTGGCTGCATTGCTGCCCTGGTCGAAGGCCTCTTCGAGATTCACCTGCACTGCCGCCGTCCCTTCTTCGATGTAGGAGAGAACACGGCCGTGAATGCCCCAGGAGCCATTGTTGTTGACAAAGGTGGTGCCAGGGGTGTGCCGCATCGTCGGCGGAAACTGTTTTTGGCTGCTCTCATAGAGGCTCACCGCGAGCGCCAGCTGCCGCACGTTGTTCTGACAGCTCGCCCGCCGGGCCGCCTCGCGGGCACTCTGTACCGCCGGCAGCAGCAGGCCGACCAGCACACCGATGATGGCGATCACCACGAGCAGTTCGACGAGGGTGAAGCCGCGTTGCCGCATAAGGACGCTGCCGCCGGCGACTCGGGCGGGTTGCATGGTGCGACGCGCTGGCATGAAATCGACAACTCCTCGTGTTGATGATGATGATGGCACGCTGACAGCGGGGCGAGCGAGGCGGTATCCAACTCTGCGGTCTGCCTGTGTCGCGTGTCTCGTCTCACGGGAGACGACCCAAACGGCACGCATGCTGCTCTCCACCCTTCACGACGAGCACATGGCGTGCCGCAGACAAAGAAGTGTGTCCTCGCCGCATGAGAGGGGCGTGTTCACCGTTCGGCGGACGCCGTTTCGCTCGGTGGTGAGCGGAACCTTTCTCCGCGCGGGGAAAACTTCCTCATGACCGCTCAGTCGATACGGAGGCTCTTGAGGCGGGTGCGGAGGGTGGCCCGGTCGAGGCCGAGCAGCCGGGCGGCCGCGGTGCGGTTGCCGTCGGTCGCGGCGAGCGTCTCGGCGAAGAGCACCCTTTCTATCTGCTCGGTGAGCTGCCGGTGGAGCTGACCGTCGGCGGCGTCGCCGAGCGAAGCCAGATTGGTGGCCGCCCAGCGGCGGACGGCTTCGTCGAGTGACAGGCCGGTTTCGGTGAGCTCCGCAGAGCTCACCGCTGCAGGGGGCAGATGCTCGGGCCGCAGCTGGCCGCCTCGCGACACGACCACCGCATACTCAACGGCCCGTTTGAGCTGCCGAACATTGCCGGGCCAGTGCCGGGCCGTGCAGGCCTCGAGAAACGCAGCGGCCACTGAGGCTGCATGCCCTCCCTCGGCGCTCCTGGCGAAGGCGTTCACCAAGGCGGGAATGTCGTCGACCCGTTCGGCAAGCGCCGGCATCCGAATCGGAAACCCGGCCAGACGGTGGTAGAGATCTTCGCGGAAGCTCCCCGACGCCACGGCCGTGGAGAGGTCTCGGTTGCTGGCGGCGACGATCCGCACATCGATGGCGACAGGCTCCGCGGAGCCCACCGGCACGACCTCCTGGCTTTCCAGCACCCGCAGCAGCCGAATCTGCACCTCCGGCGAGGCCTCGCCGATCTCGTCAAGAAACACGGTGCCCCCCGCCGCCGCCTCGAAGAGGCCGGCCCGATCGGCGGTTGCTCCGGTGAAGCTGCCCCGCACATGGCCGAAGAGCTCGCTCTCCAAAAGGCCTGCGGCCAAGCCTCCGAGGTTGGTTGCGAGAAACGGCCGCTCGCGACGCGGGCCGTGGGTATGGATCAGCCGCGCGGCGAGATCCTTGCCGGTGCCGGTCTCACCTGTCAGCAAGACAGGAATCGTTGAGCTGGCCACCAGGGCAATCTCTTTGAAAATCTGCTGCATCGCTGGCGACGAGCCGATCAGGATGGCTGGCTGAGCGTCCCCGTCGTCGTCGGTAGCAGAAGCTTTTTCAGCCAGACGGGCTGGTTCCTGGATGGCCCGCGTGACCACCTCGGAAACCCTCGCCATGTCGAACGGCTTGATCAGGTATTCAAATGCCCCGGCGTCGACCGCCCGCACCGCGGTGTCGAGATCGCCAAAGGCAGTCATCACCACGATCGGGACGTCGCCGGTGAGCTCGCGGAGCCTCGGCAGCGCGGTCAGGCCATCTTCGCCCGGCAGGCGGACGTCGAGCAGGATGCACTCGGGCCGAAACCCGCGGCAGGTGTCGCGGGCTGCCTCGGCGGATGCTGCGAGCTGCACATCGTGGCCTAAGTCGCCCAGGATTTCCCTCAGGCTCCAGCCGATCGCAGGCTCATCGTCCACCACCAGAACACGGCTCACGAAACGTTTTCCTCCACAGCAACGAGCGAGGCCTCAGGCAGGGTGAGCGTGAAGCGGGTGCGGCCCTGCCGCCGCTCAAACGCGATGCTGCCACCATGTTCGTCGGCCACCATCTTCACCAACGCCAGGCCGATGCCAATGCCTTCAGGCTTTCCGGTGACAAACGGATCAAACACGCTCACCGACAGCTCCGTCGGAGGAC
>CALCGM010000229.1 GCA_937900985.1 uncultured Planctomycetaceae bacterium
GACACAGAAGTGGAGGCTCGGCGGGTCGGCGAACGCTCGAGGAGCGTTTGGGCCTGTGATGGGCTTTTGGTTGCGGTGGGGGTGGGGCGTTAGGCTAAGGGGCTGCGATCGATTGGTGATGCCCGTGAGGAGCCTCGGATGCGTGAATGCCGTTTGTTGACCGTGCCCCGCTGTGGCGGTTCGGTTTCCTCCTGTTTCAGGCTCTGGGTGGTGGCTCTGTGTGGGCTGATGGCTGCCGGATGTGGGGGCGACGCGATGCCACCGGCCTCGTCGGACGATCCGCCACCGGTCGCCCCGCCAGCGGCCCCAGACGACGCTGCGGAGACGGCGGCTGAGGTCACGCTTGAGCTTGTCGATCATGCGGGGCTGCTGGAAAAAATCGCGGCCGGCGAGGGCCGCGTGGTTGTGCTCGACTGCTGGAGCACCTCCTGCCCGCCGTGCATCAAGGAGTTTCCCGGGCTGCTGGCGCTGCAGAAGACCTTTGGCGATGAGGTGCTCTGCCTGTCGCTCTCCCTCGACTACGAAGGGATCGGTGAGGTGGAGGAGGTGGTGCCGCGGGTCCGTGGCTTTCTGGAAAAGATTGCCGCCACGATCCCCAACATGCTCTCCAGCGAGGAGTCCGACGTGATGCTCACCAAGCTCGACCTGGTGAGCGTGCCGGGGATCTTCGTCTACGCCCAGGACGGTTCGCTGGCCAAGCGGTTTGACGATGACATGGCGAGCACCAACCTCGGCCGTCCGTTCACCTACGCCGATGTCGAGGCTGAGGTCCGCACGCTGCTTGCAAAGTGATCCCGTCCTCCGCGGATCGGCCCCATGCCTGCTCGCTTCCGAGAACTCGTTCCTTTTCTGCTCGCAGCCGCCTTGCTGGCGGCGGTGGGGAGAGCGTTCTGGCTGCCGAGTGAGCAGCCGGCCGACTTTGTGTTTGTCAACGGCACCGAGCCGAAGAGCCTCGATCCCCAGCTGATCACCGGGCAGCCCGAGGGCCGGATTGCCTGGGCGCTTTTCGACCGGCTGGTTCGCTGGGATCCCGACACGCTCGAAGTGATCCCGGCGCTGGCAGAACGCTGGGATGTGTCTGACGACCAGCGGCGGTATGTGTTTCACCTACGAAGAGATGCCGTCTGGTCGGATGGTGTGCCGATCGACGCTCCAGGCATCGTCGCGGCCTGGCAGCGGTTTCTCGATCCCGCCACGGCGGCGGAATACGCCTATCAGCTCTGGCCGGTGCGTGGCGCCAAGGGCTACAGCACCGGCCTGGTGGCAGCCGGGGCACTGATCGAGGTCGAGCTCGATCAGCACGATCCGGAGCGTCCGTTTGCCCGTGGACCGCTGGTTCGTGGCGAGGCTGCCTGGGTTGGCTCGATCGATAGCGAGGGCCTCCGCACGGCGAGCGACGGCCCGGGGCTCTTTGGCGGCAGTGATGAGGCTGGCCTGCTCGTGGAAGTCGATGGTGTGCTCTACGCGTCGCCGGAGCATCCGCTGGTGGTTGCAGGCGAGGCCATTGCCGCCCGGGCAGCGCTGCCAGACTTTGCCACCACGGTCGGGATCTCGGCTGCCGACGAGCACACGCTGATCGTGGAGCTGGCCGAGCCCACGCCCTACTTCCTGCATGTCTGTGGCTTCTATCCGCTCTCGCCGGTGCCGATGCATGTGATCGAACAGCACGGCTCACCCGGCTGGACCAAGAGCGACGCCATCGTCTGCAGCGGTCCCTACCGCCTCCACTCGCGGCGGCTGCGGGACCGGGTGCGGCTCGTTCGCAACGAGACGAGCTACCGCAGCGACGAGGTGCAGCTGGAGGTGGTCGATGCCCTGGCGATCGATTCGGGCACCACAGCGCTTGCGCTGTTTGAGACCGCTGCGGTCGACTGGGCAACCAACCTGCCACCCTTTGCCGCCAAGCTGTTGATTGAGCGCGACGACCCCACTCTGCGGCTCCGATCAGAGCTCTCCATCGGCTTCTACCGGCTCAACACGACCCGTCCGCCGCTTGACGACCGCCGCGTTCGGCAGGCCCTCTCTCGTGCCCTCGACCGGTCTACGATCGTGAACGCGGTCTACGGACCGGGCCAGCCCACATCGCTGAGCTTTGTGCCAGAGGGCATGGAGGCCGCCACCGGCTACGCTCCTGTGCAGGCCGCTGCGGAAGATGCAGCGGAGGCTGTGCGGCTGCTGGCGGAGGCGGGCTATCCCGGCGGCGAGGGCTTTCCCAAGATCACGATCACCTTCAACGCCGATGAGGGCCATCAGATGATGGCAGAGCTGATCCAGGCGCAGTGGAAGTCGCGGCTGGGCATCGACGTGGAGCTGGCGTCGATGGAGTGGGGCGCCTTCCTCGATGCCCAGAGCCGGCTTGACTACTGGGTGGCCCGAGCGGGCTGGACGGCCGACTATGTCGACCCCAACACCTTTCTCGATATGTTTGTCACCGATGGCGCCAACAACCAGACGGGCTTCTCATCGCCTGCCTACGACCGCCTGATTGCTGAAGCGAGCCGCACGCCCGCAGGCGAGGCTCGCGACGCGGTCTTTGCTGAAGCGGAAACGATCCTGATGGACGAACTGCCCGTGCTGCCCCTGTTTATGCGGGTCAGCAAGAACCTGGTCGCTCCCTGGGTGACCGCGTTTCCAGAGAATCCGCTCGACATTCATCCCCTGGAGGCGATTCGCGTGGATGCTCCAACGCGAGACCGCGCTCGGCAGGCTCGGCGGCTGAGAGGAGGCGGCGAATGATTGCCTTTCTCGTGCGGCGGGTGGCCTGGCTGGTGGCCACGCTGCTGGTGGTCTACACGGTGACCTTCTTTTTGATGCGGGCTGTGCCGGGGGGGCCGTTCTCGTCGGAGCGGCAGCCGCCGCCTGAGATCCGTGAGGCGATCGCCCGCCGCTACAAGCTCGACCTGCCGCTCTCACAGCAATACGTCACGGAGCTTTCGCGGCTGCTGCGGGGCGATCTTGGGATGAGCTTCCGCCTGGCGGACTACTCCGTGGCCGAAGTGATCGCGGAGGGCTGGCAGGCGTCGGCAAGCCTCGGCACCGTGGCGATGGTGCTGGCTGTTGTCGTCGGTGGTGCCGCCGGCGTGCTCTCGGCAGCCCGGCCGGGCGGGCTGGTCGATGGCGCCGTGCGGGTGTCGACGATGGTTGGCATCTCGTTGCCGAGCTTTGCCCTTGCGGGGCTCGCGGTCTTGCTCGTGGTCTACGAGTGGCGGCTGCTGCCGGCCGCTGGCTGGGGAACGCTGCCCCAGCTGATCCTGCCGGCAAGCTGCCTGGGGGCGGTCTATGCCGCTGAGATCGCCAGGCTCGTCCGCTCCGGCGTGGTCGAGGCGATGCAGTCTGACTGGGTGCGGACCGCGCGAGCCAAGGGGGCGAGCCACAGCCGGATTGTGCTGCATCACGCCGTCCGCGGAGCGATCGGTCCGGTGGTCAGCTTTCTCGGCCCCGCGATCGCCGGCATCCTCACCGGCAGCGTGGTGGTGGAGAAGGTGTTTGCGATTCCGGGCATCGGCTACCACTTCATCGAGGCAGCGACGACCCG
>CALCGM010000230.1 GCA_937900985.1 uncultured Planctomycetaceae bacterium
TTGATTCCCGAGTGTTACTGGACGCTCGGCAGGCTCGACATGCTCGGCAAGATGCGGGCGAGTGGCTTCACCGAGAAGCATTCGGTGCAGTTTGTAAACGAGCGGGGCGATCTCTCAGCGCCGTTCTACTTTGCCGACCACAAACGGCACGAGAGTTCCCGCACCTGGCAGGTCACGCGACGTGAGTTTGACGTGATGATGCTCGACAACGCCCGCGAGAAGGGGGCTCGTGTGTATGAAGGCACGCGAGTGCGTGAGGTGCTCTTTGAGGGCTCCCGGGCAACCGGCCTGAAAGTCCAGTGTGAGGGCTGTGTTGAGCAGACCGTTGCCGCCGACGTTGTGGTGGATGCCAGCGGCCAGTCGGCCATGATTTCAGCGAGGCTCGGAACCCGCCAGTGGGACCAGGAGCTGAAAAAAGCGGCGGTGTGGAGCTACTGGAAGGGGGCAGAACGGGGCGAAGGCAAGGATGAAGGCGCCACCACGGTGTTGCAGCTTGATCAGAAGCAGGGATGGTTTTGGTACATCCCACTGGCTGACGATATGGTGAGCGTGGGTGTCGTCGCCGACAACGATTATCTCCTCAAGGACCGCGGCAACCGCGATCCAGAGGCGATCTACCAGGAGGAGATCGCCCGCTGCCCCGGCCTCGGCCCGCGTCTGACAAAGGCCGAACGTGTGCAGCCTGTCCGCGTGGCCAAGGAATACTCCTACCGAGCGAGCGACGTGGCCGGTGATGGCTGGGTGCTCGTGGGCGATGCCTTCGGCTTTCTCGATCCGCTCTATTCGTCAGGAATTCTGCTCGCGCTGCGGAGCGGCGAAGTGGCGGCCGATGCGATCGATGCGGCGCTGGCAGCGGGCGACACGTCCGCTGAGCGGCTCGGCACCTGGGGGCCGGAGTTTGTCCGGGGCATGAACCGCATGAAGCGGCTGGTGATCGAGTTCTACGATGGGCTCAACTTCGGAAAGCTCGTGAAGCGGAATCCCGACCTGCAGGGAGTGATCACCGACCTGTTGATCGGCGATCTTTTCAATGACAGGGTCGATGCGATCGTCGAGCCGCTGGACGAACTGCGGGCGGAAATGGCTGCAACGCCGGCTGCGTCAGGCTGATGTCGCGGTTCCCTGCAGCGGGGGCATGGGGCAGCCAAGGGCGTCGGCGACGCCGCGGAGCAGTTCGGCTTCGGTCGCGGTGATCACCCCGTCGTGGGTCACGGTCGCCGCGATGGCCTCGATGATCCGCCGCTTCGACTTCGGCTTGATGCGGGCAATCGCATCGACGGCCTCGCCGAGCTCGTTGAGTCGGGCCTGGTCGCGTGGCAGCATCTGCAGCCCAGAGAGGCCGGTGGCATCGGCTCCGCGGTGGAACGCCTGGGCTGCGTCGTCTGGCGAAGAACCGCCCGCATGCGCCAGGCAGCTCAAGAGAGCGGCCACGTCACGCCCGCTGGCTTTGCGTCGCCGCCTGCGTTCGGGCTGCATGCCAAACACCGGGTCGAGATGCCGCAGCAGGATCTTCTGCAGAACCCATTCAAACAGATCCAGCCGGCGATCGGCCTGCACGAGAGCCTCGACAGCATGCCGGAAGCGGGCGTATTGCTGGGGCGACAGGTTTCGCAAGGTGCCCACGGCCGTGTCGACAAGCATCAGCCGCTGCTCGCGGGGCAGGGTGTCGATGAGCAGCGAGAGCTGCCGTGTCGCTTCACAGGCGGTGGGCTCGGCCAGGTTTTCCAGCAGCTCGAACTGCTGGTGCCGCATGTTGGGGTCGTCGTCGAGCAGCAGGGCGTAGACCACGCCGCGGCAGCCGAAGGGATCGTGCGCGGCGTCTCGGAGCTGGGGGTGCAGGGAGGCGAGCAGTTCGTGGGCGTGGGCGATATCCGCAGCCGTTGGGTCGCCGATGGAGTCGATCGCTGAACGGGGTTCAGCCCGGCCCGCCGTAGGAATCGGGGCTGTCGGCGTCGGCGTCGGTGGACTGGCGGCCGCTGGGCCACCGGCAAAGCCTGCGACGCCCGCCATGCCGGCAGCTGTCGGTCCGGTCGCCAGCCCCGAGGCCCCGCTCTCGGCAAGCAGGGCCGCCTTCGAGGCATCGATCCTGGCGATCCGCTCAGTCAGCGGAGGATGGGTGGCAAACAGCGTCCAGAGGCCAGACGCGAAAAACATGTGCGAGGCTTCGGCAGCGCGTGGCGTTTCAAGTTTGGAGCCATTCGCCGAAGCGATGCGGGCCAGGGCCCCAGAGATCCCACCGGGATTGCGGGTGAACTGCACGGCGGACGCATCGGCAAGAAACTCACGCTGCCGGCTGACGGCCGCCTTGATCAGGCTGCCAAAGAAGGTGCCGACGTAGCCGATGATCATCAGTGCGAGGCCGAGCAGGAGAATCGCGGCGATGGCTCCACCGCCCTCCTTGTTGCTGGAGCGGCGACGGCCTCCGCTCGATGCCGCGATCCGCATCGCGTAGTAGCCAAGCAGGCCCAACACAAGGATCCCATGCACGATGGCGATCAGGCGGAGGTTGAGCCGCATGTCGCCATGCAGGATATGGCTAAACTCGTGGGCCACGACGCCCTGCAGCTCGTCGCGGGAGAGCTGCTCCACGGCTCCCCGAGTGATGCCGATCACAGCAGAGTCGATATCGAGCCCGGCGGCGAAGGCATTAATGCCAGACTCGGAATCAAGCAGGTACACCGGCGGCACGGCCGTGCCCGACGCGATCGCCATCTCTTCGACGATGTTGAGCACCTTCCGCTCAAGAGGGTCGCGGGCATCGGGTGAAAGCCGCCGGCCGCCAAGCATCTCGGCGAGCTTTTCGCCGCCTCCGGAAAGCTGCGCCGTTTTGTAGAGGCTCCCCCCGCCGATCACCAGGCTCACGCCGGTGGCCACCAGCACAAAGAGGTCGGGCTGCCACCAGGCTGTGCGTCCCAGAAGGCCGCCGGCAGCCTGGGCATCGCCCTGCTGGCCGCCGAGAACGACGGCGATCACCAAGACGTAGACGAGCACCACCGTGGCGACGAACGCCACCACCATCAGGCCCACGAGCCACCTGGTGTTGCGACGTGCCCGATCCTGGTGTGCGAAGAAATCCATCACCCCTCACGGCGGTGCACGGAGAACGGTGGCCATGCCTGCGACCTCGCCATGGCGGCTCGGCCGGTTGACGCGAGCCGACCGCGGGATGATCGCAGCCACGGGGTCGTTAGAACGACACCTTGGGGGCCTCTTTGATCTGCTCGGCGTCGTCAAACTCAAGCAGGGATGCCAGCTGGAAGCCGAAGATGCCCGCCAGCAGCACCGGTGGGAAGGTGCTGCGGTAGGTGTTGTAGGTGGTCACGGAGTCGTTGAACGCCTGCCGGGCAAAGGCCACCTTGTTTTCGGTGCTGGTGAGTTCTTCCTGAACGGCGAGCAGGTTTTGGTTGGCCTTGAGATCGGGATAGGCCTCAGCGAGAGCAAAGAAGCGGCCGAGGCTCTGGGTGAGGGCAGACTCCGCAGCACCGAGCGAGCCGATCGCGGCAGCGTCGCCTGGGTTGGCAGCAGCGGTGGACGCGGCGGAGGCGGCACGGTTGCGAGCGGAGATCACGGCCTCGAGGGTTTCCCGCTCGTGGGCCATCGCTCCCTTGGCTGTTTCCACGATGTTGGGGATCAGGTCGTAGCGACGCTTGAGCTGCACATCGATCTGGGCAAAGGCGTTTTTGAACCGCTGCGAGAGCGTCACCAGCTGGTTGTAGATGCCGATGCCCCACATCAGGACCACCACGGCAATGCCGACGATCACGAGGAGCGTGATGGTCGACTCCGAGAGTGCCAGCAACGTCATGCGGATTCTCCTGAAGAGGCGTGGTCGTGAAGGTCACGGCAGAGAAACACGATGGGCGAGCTGCCAGCCTTGCTCCCCTCTGCCTGCCCCCAGTGTACGGGGCCAGGCCCCCGGTTGTCGCGTCGACGGCCCGGAAAGCTCAGCTGACCACGTTGCGTGGCTGTCCCGTGAGGAAGCCCTGCAGGTTGGCCGCCACCTCATGAATCAGCCTCTGCCGGGCATTGCGGGTGGCCCAGGCGATGTGGGGGCTGATCACGCAGTTGCTCGCTTGCAGCAAGGGGTTTTCAGCAGGAGGCGGTTCTTGGGAGAGCACGTCCAGGCCGGCACCAGCGAGCCGGCCGGCATTGAGGGCCTCGGCGAGGTCGGCCTCGACGACGAGTCCGCCGCGGGCGGTGTTGATCAGATACGCCGTGGGCTTCATCCGCGCGAGCCGCGGGGCGTTGACCAGCCCCGCGGTGTCTGGGGTGAGGGGGCAGTGCAGACTGATCACGTCGGCTCGCGCGAACAGGTCGTCGGTCGACACAAACGACACCCCGTCTGCTGCCGTGCCAGCCTGCCGGCTGCGACTGCAGGCGATCGCTTGCATGCCGAACGCGCGGCCAATCGCGGCGACGCGGCGGCCGATTGCCCCGTAGCCCACCACCCCCAGCGTCAAGCCCTCAAGCTCCACCAGGTCGCCGTCCCACCAGCAGAAATCGGGTGAGGCCGTCCAGCGGCCGCGGCGGACCTCATGGCTGTGATGGCCGGTTCGGTTGGTGAGTTCGAGCAGGAGGGCAAAGACTGCCTGGGCAACGCCGGGCGTGCTGTAGCCGGGAACGTTGGTGACCGTGATGCCGCGACTGGCGGCGGCGGCCAGGTCGACCACGTTGGTGCCGGTGGAGAGCAGACCGACATAACGGAGCTCCGGCAGCGCGGCGAGCGTTGCCGCGTCGAGCACGGTTTTGTTGGAGAGCACGGCCTCTGCGGCCGCCGCCCGTTCCTGTACCGCGGCTGCCGCTGTGCGATTGTGGACGCTGAGGCTGCCGAGGGCCGCCAGGGGAGCCCAGTCGAGGTCACCCGGATTGGTGGTGTGGGCGTCAAGAATCACGATCTTCATCGGTGGTCTCGCGTGGTTGGGGGCCGGTGGGTTGAGCAGTTTTTCGGCCTGTGCGGGCATCACATCAGAAAAAAATGTGACCCGGCAGGCTCGCTCATCAAATCTAAACAGTTTCCTCACAAACTGACGTTGTCGTCGGAGGGGCATGCCTCTCCGCATTCGACACACGGCGTCGCCGGCAGAAACCGGGACGCCACACGAATGTCAGCGTCATGCTTCTCCCAAAGGAGTTGGAAAATCTCATGCTTGCTACCACTCTCCGTGGTTTTTCCGTCAGTCGCGGTCGTCGACGCGGTTTTACCCTCGTCGAGCTGCTCGTTGTGATCGCGATTATCGGCGTGCTCGTTGGGCTGTTGCTCCCTGCTGTGCAGAGTGCTCGTGAAGCAGCTCGGCGGATGCAGTGTGCCAACAACATGCGTCAGTTTGGGCTGGCCTTTCACAATGCCCACGACACGCTGGGCTATTTCCCGGCGGCCTGCTACACGATCGATTCGCTCGATACGTCTGAGTTTCCGACACCCCCCAAGGGGAATCCTTCGCGGACCGAGCACTCCTGGCGAGTGAAGGTGATGCCGTACATGGAAGACAACAATCTGGCGAGCCAGTACAACTTCGACCTCAACTGGTGGGACGGCCCGAATCTCGCCGTGGCGCAAAACAATGTGTCGGTCTACCGCTGCGGCTCGGCTCCCGAGCCCGATCCGATCCTCAGCACGCCCCCCGGACCGACCCGCGACTCCGACTCGCAGGCGCCCGCGCTGACCCTCTCGGCCCCGCTCGGCACGAGCGACTATGAGGTGATGACCGGCGTGAAGGATAAGGTTTTCGATCCAGATCCCTACGCCAGCAAGGGCCCCGTGGCTGACGGTGCCCTGGTGAAAGACAAGGTGTCTACGATGGGCATGATCAAGGACGGGACCTCGAAGACCCTGCTGGTGGTGGAAGCCGCTGGCCGGCCGACGATGTACCGCGGCAAGCCTGCCGTGCCGACGGGCGAGGTCAATCAGTGCCTTGGCTGGGCCGACAGCCTGGGGCCGTTCAAGCTGCACCGCATCGGCCCTGACGGCATGAAAAACTCCGTGCCGAAGAATCAGGGCATCCCCTTCAGTGCAACCAACGACGGCGAAGCCTTCTCGTTCCATCCCTCCGGCATGAACGTCGTGATGTGCGACGGCTCGACCCGCCATGTGCAGCAGGACATCAGCCCTGCCGTCTTCGCGGGAATGGTCACGCGGATGGGCGCCGGCAGCGGTGAGCCGCTCGGCACGGAGTGAATGACGCAGCGGGCAGGGCCTCGCTGGTTTCGGCGTGCTCGGCTCCATGAATGACTGCAGACGCCCCGTCCAGGCCTTCGCGGGTTGGACGGGGCGTCTTGCTTTGAGTGAGCGCTCCCTTGGATGAGGTGTCGCCCGTGAACACCCCAGGGGCCGTCGGTCGGGAATCAACACAGGACGAGTGTTTCATGAGATCGTTGCGATGTGCGATGTCGTTGGTGATGCCCGTGGTGTGGTTGGCCACGGTGGCAGTGCCCATGCTCGGGATGGCGGAGCCCCTGCCGACGGCGGGCGGCTGCCGGATTGAGGCGGTGGGCTTCCTGCCGCAGGCGGTGCTCTGCGAGGCAAGCGGCCCCGGCTCGATCGATGTGCTGCTTGGGGGGCTGAGCGACCTGCTTGTGGAGTCTGCCGAGGCGGGCGCGGTTCGTTTCAAGGCGATCACCGACCGAGGGCCAAACGGGAAGATCTCGACTCCACAGGGCAAGCGACGCACGCTCTTGAATCCAGCCTTCGCCCCAACGGTTGTCACCTTCGAGATTGGCGAGGCCGACACCGCCGATCCCGTGGTGACGACGCCAGGTGGCACAGCGGCACGGCTCTCGCTGAGCCTGGTCGAGATGATGCCGCTTGCAGGCCGCTCCGGCATGCCGCTGTCTGGCAGGCCCAACGGAGTTGGCAATGATGAGCCAATCCTGGATGCCGCTGGCAGCCTGGTGCTACCGGCGGATCCCAACGGCTTCGACACCGAAGGCCTTGTGCTCTTGCCCGACGGAAGCTTCTGGATCTCGGAGGAGTATCGGCCGTCGCTGGCCTGGATGTCTGCTGAGGGCCAGGTGCAGGGGCGGCTCACGCCAGCCGGTCAAAAACTCAGTGGGGCTGACATGGAGTCGCTCGACATCCTGCCTGCCGCCTACGGCAGCCGTCAGGACAACCGCGGCTTTGAGTCGCTGGCCGTCAGCAAGGACGGCAGCACCCTCTGGGCGATGCTGCAGAGCCCGCTTGATCATCCAAACGAGGGGGCTGCTGCCGCGACCGGCAACGTACGGCTGCTGGCGATCGATGTGGCCACCAAGAAGCCCGTCGGGGAATACGTCTACCGCGCCGGTCGGCCAACGGCCACCGGCTGGGCGAGAAAGGGGGCACCGCCGGAGGATGTGAAGCTCTGCGCGATGTCGGCACTCGACGACGGCCGTCTGCTCGTGCTGGAGCAGTCGGATGGCGGTGTGGCGGAGCTCTATCTCGTGTCGTTCGAGGCAGCCACCAATCTGATCGAGGCCGGCCTGTCAGCCCCCGTTGAGCCGGTTGCCGACCTGGCAGCGGCGGGGGTCGCCATGCTCGGCAAGACGCTCGTGGCCGATCTGGCTCCCCACCTGCCCGCAATGGCCGACCATGTGACCAGTGGCGAGTGGCGGAAGCATGGCGACGAACCGCCTGGACTGAAACTCGAGGGGATGGCCGTGCTCGATCCGCACCGCGTGGCGCTCATCAACGACAACGACTTCAACATGGACTGGATCGAGGACCGCGACGAGCCGCAGCGGAAGAACTGCCTGTGGGTGATTCAGCTCCACGATCCACTCGTGGCGACGCCCTAGCCGTTCTCGGCGAAACCCTGCTCACGACCAGCGGCGATGGCCTGATCGCCGGGCCGCCACCGATGGTATGCTCCTCCTCCGGGTTCCGGTTTTTACTGCCTGCCAGGGGAAGAAAGGTCTGATCATGGTCGATGAGAGCACGTCGTCTGAAAGGGTCTTGCGGGAACGGGACGTCTTGGCAGAGGCCCGCGGCCGGGGAGCAGCCGCGACGCTGGCGGCCTTTGTGAAGCTCTCAGGTCCCGGCTGGCTGCAGTCGGCGATCACGCTCGGCGGCGGCTCGCTGGCCGGCTCGCTCTACCTCGGTGTGATCGGCGGCTACGATTTTCTCTGGCTGCAGCCGCTGATGATGATCCTGGGCGTGGTGATGCTCTCGGCGATTGCCTACGTCACGCTCTCAACCGGCCAGCGGCCGTTTGACGCGATCACCACCCATGTCAGCCCGGTGCTCGGCTGGGGCTGGCTGCTCGCGGCCCTGATGGCCAACCTCGTCTGGGCCATGCCACAGTTCTCGCTGGGCACGGCAGCCCTGCAGCAGAATCTGCTCCCGGAGACGCTCGGGGGAGAATCGGGCAAGTTTCTCTGTGTTTTGGGGCTGTTTCTCGTGGCCTCCGTGGTCGTGTGGTTCTACGACTCTGCCGGCATGGGGATGCGGATCTTCGACTGGACGCTCAAGGCGATGGTGGGCCTGGTGGTGATCAGCTTCTTCGGTGTGGTGACGGCCATGTCGCTGGAGGGCATCCTCGACTGGGGCCGGATCCTCGCGGGCTTCACCCCGGACGTCGGCCTCCTCTGGCGTCCTGCGGCCGACCTGCAGCCCTTCATCGACGCTTCTGGCAACCCGAGCTACTGGACCGAGGCCATTCTGGCGACGCAGCGGGAGCGGATGATTGCAGCGGCGGCAACGGCGGTGGGCATCAACATGACCTTTCTTCTGCCGTATTCGATGCTCCGCAAAGGCTGGGATCGCGGTTTCCGTGGCCTGGCGGCCTTCGACCTCTCGACCGGCCTCTTCATCCCCTTTGTGCTCGCCACCAGCTGCGTGGTGATTGCTGCGGCCAGTCAGTTTCACGCCCGCTTTGATCCGGCTGAGGTGGATCGACCAGCCGCGGAGATCACCGGCGAATACCGGGCCAACCTGGAAAAGCGGCTGGCTGCCGAGCCTGGCCCTGAGGCCTTTGCCGCTCTCGAGCCGGCAGCGATCGACGCCCAGATCGATGCCTTGCCGACCGCGGATCGTCAGCTCGCCGTGATGCTCGTCAAACGCGATGCTTTCGACCTCGCGAAATCGCTGGAAAACCTGTTCGGTGAAGGTGGCCTCACCCAGCGGATCTTTGGTGTTGGCGTTTTGGGAATGGCGATCTCCACCATCATCATCCTGATGGTGATCAATGGCTTCTGCGTCACGGAGATGACGCAGCGGCCGGGAGACCGCGTGGTGCACCGCCTGGGGGCCGTCCTGCCGGGGGTTGTCGGAGGGCTCGGCTTTCTGGCTGTCTGGGGCGATGACCAGGCCCGCTTCTGGCTCGCCGTGCCGACAAGCAACTTCGGCATGGCCCTGCTGCCGATCGCCTATGTGACGTTCTTTCTGATGATGAACAACCGCTCCCTGCTCGGAGACGCGATGCCCAGGGGGCTGTTTCGACTCGTCGCCAACCTAGTGATGCTGGTGGCGATTGGCGTGGCGGGATTTGGAGCGGGCATGTCGATCTACGCCAACCTCGGCTGGGGCGGAATGGTGGCGGTGGGCGTCTTTGTGGCAGTCGTTTTTGCCGCGTCGATGATGCACTCGTCACGCCAAGCCGCTTCGCAGGCGGATGCTCGCTGACACCTGCTGGGCGTGCGGGCTTGCAGCCAGCGGGCAGATCGCCGAGGCTGGCAACCAGTGATGAGCTCGCGAGTGATGCAACCGATGAACCGTGCCATGCCCAGCCGACGAATCAGGCGGAGGGCCTGGGGGGTGTGCGTGGCCGGGATGGTCGCGGCAGTGCTCCTGGGAGCCTGTCGCGAGGGCGTGGCCCAGGGGCCCCTGGGCCGACTGTTGACGATCCCCAGCGGGGCAGCGGAGGCGGCCGGGCAGCCGGCACCGCCGGCTGCGGCAACGAACCCTCCGGCTCCAGCGGCTGGTGCCCAGAGCTCTCCTCCGGCAGCACCTCCGCCCGAGGCCAAAGAACCGCCGGTGGCACAGGCCCCTGCGGAGGCCGACAACGCAGCGGTCACACGAGATCTCCAAGAGCAGGCGGATCGTCTTCGCAAGCAGCGCGAGGTCCTTGAGCAAGACCCATCCATCGCGGCTGAAAGCAAGCCGCGGGTCTTTGAGCAGATCGATAAGGCCATTGAGGCGCTGGAACGCCAGCGGAGGCTCGGCAACGAGCTCAGTCTGCTGCGGCAGGCGGCGGCATCCGTCGAGGAGCGGAAGGCAGCGGTCGCCAAGGAGGCAGACGAGCCGATCGATCTTGGGCTTCGGGAGGTTGAGCCGGCTGCCGATGTGGAAACGCTCGATGCCGCAAAACGCGAGGCGGAACAGTCGCTGACGACGGTTTCCGAGAAGGTCGCCACACTGACCGACCGGATCGCCAATCAGCGGCGCGAGGCCAAACTCCTGCCGCAGCAGATTTCCGATCTTGAGGCCAAGCTCGATGCCCTGCAGGCGGAGCCTGTGATCGAAGAAGGGGCTCCGCCGGTGCTGACGCTGGCGATCCAGGCGGCGCACGAAGCGGCGAAGAATGCCGCCGCAGTCGAGCTCGACGTCGCTCGCCAAAAGGCGATCACCTACGACGCCGAGGCAGAGCTCCTGCCGCTGGAGCTTGAGCAGCTGCAGCGTCGCGCTGCCCTGGCGACCGACGCGGTGACGTCTGTCAGTCAGCGGGCATCCCGCAGGCGGCAGGACATGATCGCCAGCCGGGTCGAGGAGTTTGAAACCCTTTTGGGGGAGTCGCCCGACGCCCGGCAGGCGAAGGCAGCGGTCACCGTGGAGCTCTTCGAGGAATGGAGCAGCCTCGCCAAGGAGAGCCGGCAGCGATCGGATGAGTTCACCGAAACCCGGAAGAAAGCTCGAGATCTCCAGGTCGCCCTCGATGAGATGGAGGCTCTGGTTGCCAGTGACCTGGCCACCGGTGGCGGTCTCAGTCGCTCGGTCGGTTATCTGCTGCAACGCACCCGAGGCACGCTTCCGTCAGTCCGGGATATCGCGGTTCGCAGAGTGGAGCAGTCGCAGCGTGTCGACGACATCCAAGAGATGCTGGCAAAGATCAGCGGCCGGCTCGACGAGCTGCCGCCGCCGCCGGTCCGCGCTGAAGGTCGTGAGCCGGAGGCAGCGATCGATTCCCTTGAGCGGCGGCTGCTCCAGGAGATGGATCGGGATGCCGACCGCTTTCTCACCGACACGCTGATTCCGCTGGGCGTGGAGCAGGACAAGCTCGAGCTCGTCGTCAGCACCTACGAGAACCTCATCGACCGCAACCTCCTCTGGGTGCGGAGCAATCGCTTCTTTGATGGGGCGAGTTTCTGGGCCGCAGGAAAGGGGCTCGCTGGGCTGCTGCAGATGCAACGGCTGGCCGAGCTCGGCGAGTCGGTGCGGCAGGCGGTTGCGGAGCGGTGGTCGTTGACAGCCCTCGGCGGCCTGCTCGTGCTGGGGTTGTTCGTGCTCCGCCGCTTCTTCGTCAAGCAGGTGGTCAGGCTCGGCAGCCAGGCGACCGGCCGCGGTGCGCTGCGGCTGCAGACGACGCTTGAGGCGATGGGCTACACAGCGCTTGCCGCTTTGCCCTACTACCTGGCGCTGTTTCTCACCTCATGGTTTCTGGCGGGATCGAGTGAGGATCAGTCGTTCACGCATTCGGTGGCAGACGCGCTCGGCCGGGTTGCCAACGTGCTCCTGCCCCTGGAGTTTCTCCGGCAGCTCGTCCGTAATCACGGTGTGGCCTCGGCGCACTTTGCGTGGCCGGATGCGGCCATCCTGCCTGTCCGGCGGACGCTCCGGCGTGCGCTCTTCGTGCTCCTGCCGCTGATGTTTCTCTGGTCGCTCGTCGAGTTCGAGCTCGCTGGTCGCGACGAGTTGATCGCGACCGCCAGGCTGCTGTTCATGATCGTGATGCTCGTGGCCTCGATGATCTTCACCGGGCTTGCCCATCCTCGCCTTGGTATTCCCCGCGATGCCTTTGCAGGCAGCACGTCCACCCTGCGGCTGGGCTGGCTCTGGCGGCCGCTGGTGATCGTTGTGCCATTGGCGCTGGCGGGCTTGATGGCCTACGGCTACGGCTACTCTGCACGGCAGCTTTCGGTGTCGTTCTACGAGTCGATCTGGGTCGTGGTTGCCTCGATCGTTTTTCACGGTCTTGCCAAACGGTGGCTGCTGATTTCCCGGCGTCGGATGGCGTTGGAAGAGATGCGTGCCAAGGCCGCTGCACGCGAGCAGTCCGAGGCCCTGGGCGTGGCTGCCGCGGGGGGAGTGGAGCTGGTGGAGATCAATCAGCTTGGCGTCAGCGAGATCAACGAGCAGACCCGCCGGCTGATCGATGCACTGCTGTTTGTCGGCGTGCTCGCTGGGCTGTGGTGGATCTGGGCGCCGGTGCTGCCAGCGCTCGGGTTTCTTGAGCAGGTCACCCTCTGGGAGATCAAGGCGGAAGACGGCACGGTGACCGGAGCGGTCACCCTGGCGAGCCTTCTGGTGGCCGTGCCCCTGGTTGTGCTCACGGTGATCACCGTCCGCAACACGCCCGGCCTGCTTGAGGCGGCCGTGCTCCGGCACCTCCCGCTCGACACGCCGACCCGCTACGCGATCACCTCGCTCGCGAGCTATGTGTTGGCTGGCCTTGGCCTCACGCTGACCGCGGGAACGCTCGGGCTGAGCTGGGCGGCCATCCAGTGGCTCGTTGCCGGTCTTTCTGTCGGCCTCGGCTTTGGTCTGCAGGAGATCGTGGCCAATTTCATCTGCGGCATCATCCTGCTCTTTGAGCAGCCGATCCGGGTGGGCGATGTGGTCACCATCGACGGCGTGGATGGGGTGGTCTCAAGGATTCGTATCCGGGCCACGACCGTGACCACCTGGGACCGCCAGGAATACATCGTGCCCAACAAGGACCTGATCACTGGTCGGGTGACCAACTGGACGCTGAGCGATTCCACCAACAGGATCAACGTGACGGTCGGTATCGCCTACGGCACCGACATCCGGCAGGCCACCGCCCTGATTCGCGAGATCTGCCTGGCCCATCCCGACATTCTTCGCGAGCCGGAAACCTTGATCACCTTCGAGCAGTTTGGCGACTCCACCCTCAACATCACGGTGCGGGCGTATCTCTCACTGATCGAAAAACGGCTGGTGGTGATCAACGACCTGCACACCGCGATTCACGAACGGTTTGCTGCAGAAGGCATCGAGATCGCCTTCCCGCAGCTCGATGTCAGGCTCCATCGCGAGCCCTGACTGTCCGTGGAGAAAGCCTTGCATGGCCTTTTCCACTCCCTCGCCCCCCAAAGCCGAGGTTTTTGGGGGCGCTGGTCGCCGCATCCTGCGGCGGCAGGCGGGTGCCAGAGTCGTCTCGCACGGTCACGATGATGGTTGGCTGGTGGGCATGTGCTCTGGTGCGCTGATGCCCATTGAGAGGTAGATGCTCATCATGGCATCGACACTCATGTCGGCCGGCACGATGTTGTCTGTGGGCACGAAGAGCAGGGCACCGCCGAAGGGAACGGGGGCGGTGGGGATGATCACCATCTGATACTCACGCCCCTGCACCCGGACGCGTTCAGGGGAGACGAGGAATGCCAGCAGGCCGCAGTCGCCCTCGCCGCCGAAGAAGCAAAACACGGGTGACATGCCACGGATGGCATCGTTGTCGCCGGTGTTGAAGAGATCCACCATCTGCTTGGTGGTGCCGTAGAGGCTTCCCAGCAGCGGGATGCGGGAGAAGAAGGCATCAGAGATCCGGACCAGGATCCTGCGGGCCCCCACCTCCATCGCGGCCCCCAGCAGAAAGATCACCACGAGCACGATCAGCCAGCCGACGAGATAGGGGACATGGGAGTTTGGCTTCACCGAAAGCCCGAGCTGGGAGAGGGCTTTGCCAACCGTGGTGTCAGGGCCGAGGAATCCAACAAGAAATTCGACGCCCCAGATCACGGAGCCCACCGTGACGACCAGGGGAAGGAGGATGAAAACCCCCGCCAGAAACATGCCGGTGATCCGTTTCCAGATCCAGCCGATCCCGCGTGTCATATGCGGCTCCAGGTGCGTGTGGCAGCCATCGCAGAGTCACGCCGACGGACTGGCCGGCGGACCTGCTTTGAGGTTGAATGGCCCGACAAGGGCTTGCGGCAACATACCCGCTGTCGGCCCCTGCCGTCGCTTTCTCCGTTTCTCAAAGGCGTGCATGATGACCGAGATTCCCGATCCCTTCCGCGACGACCGTCAAAACTCAGGGGTGCGGCTTTTTGATGCCGGGGATGAGGCGATCCCGATGATTCTGCGGCATGCGGAGCTGCGGCAGGCGGCCAAAGACTGGCAGACCTACAGCTCCGACGCCCCGTTCCGGGTGCCGATCCCCTCCGAGGAGCATCTTCGCAGTGTGCGGCAGCTGCCGATCGAAACCGACCCGCCGGAGCACACCGACTACCGCACCCTCGTGGAGCCGTTTTTTCTGCGAGCCAAACAGCCGGCGTTTGTGGCTCGCGTGGAGGAGATCACCGCCAGGCTGCTCGATGAGGCGATGGGCAGGGATACGGTTGAGGTGGTCAGCGAGTTTGCCCTGCCGCTGCAGTCGCGGGCGCTGACGGTGCTCCTTGGGGTTGCTGAAGCGGAAGCCGAGCGGTTTATCGCTTGGGGGGTGCATGTCTTTCACGGCGAGCATGGCCAGCAGCAGGCTCGGGAGCTCGAGGCCTATCTGGGGGCCGAGTTTGACCGGGCCGAGGCCAACCCCGGCGATGATTTCTATGGGGTGCTCACGAAGGCGACCCTGCAAGGCAGGCCGCTTTCGCGGGAAGAGAAGCTCGGCTTTGCCAACCTGATGTTTGCCGGCGGCCGCGACACCGTGATCCACAGTGTCGCCACTGCGGTGGGCTACCTCGCAGAGCATCCCGAGGCCTTTGCGTTTCTGCGGGACGACCCCGGGCGGATTGTGCATGCGAGTGAGGAGTTTTTCCGAGCGTTCATGCCGCTCACGCAGATTTCGCGAACCTGCCCGGTGGAGACTGAGGTGCACGGCATGCCGGTGCCCGCGGGCGGCCGGGTGTCGCTCTGCTGGGCGTCGGCGAACCTCGACGAAACGGTCTTTGAGGCGGCCGATGAGGTGCGGCTCGACCGCCGCCCCAATCCCCATGTGTCGTTTGGCTTCGGACCGCACCTCTGCCTTGGAGCCGCCCATGCCCGCACGGTGATGAAGGCGGTGCTGCGGCTGCTCTGTGAGCGGGTCGGGCAGATGCGGGTGGTGGCTGCCCGCGACCGTGTGGAGCAGACCGCCTCCTACGAGCGACCGCTCGGCTATGAGTCGCTTGAGGTGGCCTTCGAGCCTCCCGTGTCGCCGAGAGCCGAGCGGCCCTCTCTTCAACGGCCCAGCTGAGAGAGATACCGCACAAGGTCGGCCAGCTCTTGCCGTGAGAGCCCGTCCACCAGGCCTTGCGGCATGAGGGTCGCGCCCGGGCTTTCCTCGTCGATGTCGTCGGTGCGAATCGACACGACCTTGTCTTCGGCCGTGCGGAGAACCAGCTCTGTTCCGGTGCGGGAGACGGGAATGCCGGTGACCACACGGCCGTCCGCGGTGAGCACAACGAGGGTGTTGTAGCCCTCCTTGACGTTCTTCGCCGGATGAAGCACGGAGTCGATCACGTAGTCGAGAGGGCTCGACGCTCCGATGGCCGTCAGGTCGGGGCCCACGCGGCCACCCTCCCGGCCGATGCGGTGGCACTTCACACACTGGAGCTTTTCCTGACGGTAGAGGGCTTCGCCACGGCCGGCATCCCCAGCCTCCGCGATGAAGGCGGCAAACGTGGCCAGGTCGCCCGCCGTCATCGCCGCGGTCGGCACTGGCGACTCTCCCTTGGAGAGGCTCTCCAAGAGCGGCATCAGCCGAGGCTGCTCCTGGCCGGCTCCACGGACCAGAGCGATGCCGTGAATGAGCACCTCACGAGGAACTGCCGGCCCCTTCGCGAGCGCATCGGCCAGGCGATCGCCACCGCCGCGGCGGCTGAGGAAGCCGCGGAAGATGCGGTCTTGCACTGGCTGGGGGGGCGTGGTGGCGAGGAGCTCGGTGGCAGCTGTGGCCGCCGTGTCTGCCGCGGCCGCCGCCAATGCCTCGATGGCCGCTGCACGGAGGCCCGGAGCGAGCGTCTGCCGATTGGCCAGATCCGCCAGAGCTGTTGCCGAGGCGTCTGCGGGCAGCCGGCCAAGGGCCTTGATCGCGGCCTCCTGCAGCCAGTTGGGGCGGCTGGTATCGGCAGCCAGCAGTTTCACCGGCTCGACCAGCCCCGCCAGCCCCCACACGCCCACGGCCTCCACGGCCCGCACCGAGAGCGGGCCGCCGTCGGTATGCAGCAGCTGGGAGAGCCCTGACAGGTCGCCAGCTGGAACGGTTCCACGGGTGGCGGTGGCCGTCAGCAGCGAGCCGAGCAGGGCTTCGGCCCGCTCAAAGGGCGTGGCCGGATCGATCACCACGTCGAAGGCCCGCCGGGCCTGCTCGGGTGTGCCGTAGAGGGCGATCGCGTTTTCCGCCTGGGCAATCACCTCGGCAGCCAGGTTGTCGCGGTTTTCCAGCAGACCGAGAGCCCAGGGGATCGCCGCCCCGCTCTCCGCGGCATGCACCGCAAACAGCACCCGCTCGGGCCGGCCGCCGTCATCAAAGCGGCCCGCCAGCACGGCAGGCAGCCAGGCGGGCTCCAGCTCGCGGGCAGCAAGCCAGACGGCGTAGTCGAGCGCATCATCCCGCTCCATGTCGACCGCATGCAGGACGAGTGCGGCGGCCCGCTCGCCGCCAATGGCCGCGAGCGTCCGCACCGTCTCGAGCCTGACGAGCATGGAAGGGTCGTCAACACCGGCCGCCAGCAGCTCCAGCGGATTGTCGAGGCGGTCGGCCCAGTCAGCTGCCACGCGAGCGGCGGCAGCACGACAGCGAGCATCGGCCGACGTGAGCATTGCCTCAAGCAGCGGGCGGTCAACGTCGTCTTGGCTGCCGCGGTCGATTGCTTGGGCGAGCCAGAGGCCCTCCAGCTTCAGCCGATCGACGTCAGGGCCGCTGCCGGCGGCAGCAAGGCTGGCCACCCAGCGGGCTCGCGCGTCGTGCACCTCGATGGGGCTGCGAGACCAGAGCACCCGGCGGGCCATGTCGCGGGCATAGCCGGAGCCAGCCGAGAGCTGCCCCAGCAGTTCTTCAGTGGTGAGCGATGTGAAGTCGATCCGCTCGGTGAGCGGCCGGCCTTTGGCGGTGATCCGCCAGATGCGGCCATGCTCGCGGTCGCGGCGGGGATCGCGGAAGTCGACCTCGCCGTGCTGGATGATCGGGTTGTACCAGTCAGCCACGTAGATCGCCCCGTCGGGGCCCATCTTCACATCGATTGGCCGGAAGGTGACCCGGGAGGAGTGGATCAGGTCGGAGAGTTTTTCGCTGGCGAAGCCCGAGCCAGCCTCGCTGAGGCGAAAGCGACAGACGCGGTTGGCCCGGAAGTCGTGGGTGATCAGCGTGCCCTGCGCGTCGTCAGGAAGATGCGGGCCGTCGATCATTTCCAGGCCACAGTATTTCGGGCTGCCGGGGTTCATGCCGTGGAGGATGCGTGGGGTGCCCACGGCTGCCTGGTAGGCGGCCCCGGGAAACCCGTAGTAGATCCCTTCACCGCCGGCACCATCGGTGACGAGCGAGCGGCCGTGCGGGTCGAAGGCATGCCCCCAGGGGTTCACCCAGCCGCGGGCAAACACATCAAGCGCGAGCGTGCGGGGCAGAAACCGCCAGATGCCGCCGCCGTTGAGCCGCTTCACACCGCTGGGGGTTTCCACATGGCTGTGGATGTAGATCGACTGGTTGAAGAACAGCCGGGCGTCGGGGCCCCAGCGGAAGGTGTGCAGAATGTGATGCGTGTCTTCGGCCCCGAAACCCGCCAGGATCACGCGGCGGGTGTCGGCTGTGCCATCACCGTCGGTGTCGGCGAGGTGCAGCATCTCGGTGCTGTTGGCCACATACGCCCCACCGTCGCCAGGCAACACAGCGGTGGGCATCAGCAGGCCATCGGCAAACACCGTGTGCTGATCGGCGACACCGTCGCCGTCTCGGTCTTCCAGGATCGTGACCGTATCGTTGGCCACTTCGCCAGGCTGGATCTGAGGGTAGACCTTTGACGAAGAGACCCACAGCCGGCCCTGCGGATCGAAGTTGATCTGCAGCGGCTTGGCGATCATCGGATCACTGGCAAAGAGCGTGACCTCGTAGCCGTCGGCGACCGTCATCGCTGCTCGTTCGGCCACGGGATCGGGAGCGGGGATGTCTGTCAGGTCTCGCTGGGCGAAGAGGGGCTGGCCCGCAAAGGCCAAGGCGATCGCGGCCAGCGACGCCGGGCGAGCGGTGTGTGGAAGCGGGAGGAGACGCGTGCCAGGCATGTGACGGGATCCTCGTGAGGGCGGGCTGAGCGATGGGGTGGGGCGGTGTCAGTTGAGCATGCGGCAAGCACGGCCGTGAGCAGCTGCCGTCACGGCAGCGCCTCGACTGCAGCACGGATGCGGCCTTCGGCTGCGGCGACAAGCGGGTCGAACTGGGGAATCTCGACCGCGTTGTTGCCCTGTTCGTGACGGCGGAAGAGAAAGAGGTAGGTCTCGTTGGCAGGTCGCCAGCGGTGGAAGAACAGCTCGTTCTTGGCCGCCACGAGCTCGCGGATCGGCTCGAGCCGGCCAAGGTCGTCGCTGGTGAGGGAGCCGCCGGTGGCCGCCAGCATGATCGCTGCCGCCTCGCGATAGCCTGCCTCGGTGAGCTGGATCCCGTCGAGGGAGAGCCGACCGCCGTCGTTGGCGCGGGGGAAGGTGGAAAACAGGTCGATCAGCCCGCTGTCGGTCGATGTGGCCACGTCGCGAATCACCGCGGCATACGCCGCCAGCAGTTCGTTGCGACGATCGGCATCCGGACAGGTGGCTGCCGGCAAAAACGGCACTGGGGTGACGAGCACCAGCCGGGCGGGCGGCGGGGCCTGGTCGTCGTTGGCGGCGGCTGGAGCCGGTCGTGTCAGATCGGCGCAGAGCCGTGTGAGCTGCTCGCGGAAGGCGGCAACGCCCTCGGGGCCGGCATACGACTCGTTGCGGCCGTAGGCGACAAAGACGACCGTCGGCTGCAGATCACCCACCAGTTCGAGCATGCGACGGTAGCCTTCCGCCGGGCTGTCAAAGACGCCCCGCGACTCTGCCCAGACCGTGTCGCCATTCCAGCCGAGGTTGCGAAACGCGAGCGTGGCCTGCGGATGGCCTGCCGTCAGGGCGGCCTCGATGAGGCCGAACTGGCCCTCCCGCTCGACGAAGCCTTCGCCGAGCAGCACGATCCGATCGCCGTCGACCAGCATCGGATCGGCCTGGGCCGCAGCTGGAGGCTCATCAGCCAGGCAGCAGTTCACGAGCAGCAGGGCAGTCGCGGTCATTGCGACGACTGCCCGGGCCGCAGACGGCCAGAGCATGCTTCGCGGCGACGTCCAACCCTGCAGACCGGCAACAACATTCATGGCAGCTTCCCTCCCCTGGTGAAGCCTCGCAGAATAGGCGACGGCTGCGGTCCTCGCAAACGTCTCGGGGAGGGCTGGCCCGGCACAGGCAGGCCAGGCAGCGAGAGGCTCACTGGGGCGTCTGCGGTGCCTGAGGCTCAATCGCAATGCCGGTGAGCTGCAGCTTGGCGGTGGGGTCGAGCGTGAAGGCATAGATGTCGCCCACTTCGAGACCGGCGGGGGAGGCGGCAACCTGCGGGTTCATCGCCTCAAGGCTGGGCATCTCCAGGGAGACGGTCCATTCCTCCCCGTCCCACTGCATGCCTTCCGCCGCAATCGTCACCTCGAACTTGCCAGCAAAGACGCCCTGCATCCGCTGCGTGGTGAGCCCCACGCGAACCCCAGAACGCATGGCCATGCGGCCACGAAAGGTGATCACCGAATCGGAGGCGAGGACCACCGGATGCTCGGTTGTCCTCCAGGCGGCCACACTCGCGGCGTAGAGCAGCAGCGGAGCATCGACCCCTTCCCGCCACAGCAGCGGAATCGCTGCGAGCCGTGTGGGCGCGTCGTGCGAGGGAGGGAGGACGATGCCATGACTGACTCGCTTGGCTGTGGAGAGGTCAAGCGACCAGCGATGGATGCCGTGGGGCTGCGGCGCTGCAGCGGGAGCGTCCGACACATCAAGGGAGAGCGTGGCCTGCTCGCCGGCGGCCACCGCGACTGTCGTGCCATCGACGCGTCGAGCGACGTCGGCCTCCCCGCGATGCACCCGAATGAGCGTGTCGGTCGCGGAGGTGCGGACGTCAAACAGGCAGCCACGTGCCTCGATGATCGCGGTGGGCGTCTGGACCACGACGTCGCCGAGGCGGTCGTTGGGGCTGGGGTCGATCCAGAGGCTGCCCTCAACCAGCTCGAAGCGTCGCTCATGATCGCTCGGCCTGAGCATCCGGATCACCGAGTTGCCCGCGATGGTGAGCTGGCCGCCAATCAGGTCGGTCGTGATCCAGGCATCGGTGGCCCGCGATTCAAGGGTGTCGCCCGGTGTGAGCCGCTGGCCTTCGGGAATGCCGTCGAGGGTGGTGCCTGCCGACGAGAAGAGACGCGTCGCGCCCACACTTCGGGCAACGCGAACCGGCGGAAGCCCGCCGAACGTCCAGGCCGAGTAGCCACTCGCGGCCACCACGATCGAGGCCAGCAGTGTGACGGCCACCGACCGCCAGTGAAGCAGCCATCGGCGACCGCTGCGGACGGGCCATGAAGGCCGAGCGGTGCCTGCCGCCGCGGGCGTTTCCAGCCTCTGCTCGAGATCGCTGAGGCCAACAATCTGTTCGGCAAGATCTCGCAGAAGCTGCCTCGTGGCCTCATCCGCGGCAAGTCTGGCGGAGACAGCGGCCTGCTCCTCGGCTGGCAGGCTGTCGTCAAGGTAACGCAGGAGCTGTTCGATCCGCGTCGCATCAGGAGGGAGCACGCTGCTGGGTATCGGAGGCGGTGATGAGGTCATCAGGAGCTGCCCTCCACTGCGAGTTTGCCTTCCACACACTGTCGGAGCGTGAGATGCAGCCGAGAGAGTCGCTTGTAGACCGCGTCAAGCGTGATGCCGAGCCGATCGGCCACCTCACCGCAGGCCAGGCCGTCGGCATACCGCAGCCGAACGAGCACGCGGGCCTGCTCAGGGACGTCACCAAGGCATTCCTCGAGCGCATCGCCGCGTCGGTTTTCCTGGTGGAGGCCGGCGGTGGCCCACTCTTCGTGCAGCTGGGCGACCGTGTCGGCTTCCAGAATCGCGGCCTCTCGTTTCCGCCGCCGCAGCCAGTCGATGCTCGCGTTGCGGCAGGTGACAAACGACCACGACACGACGGCGGCCTCGGCCTGAAACTCGCTTCCCGACGAGATCGCTTTGAGCACGACCGTCTGGAAGATGTCGTCTGCGGCGTGGGGGTCGCGGGTCACCAGCCAGGCGGCGGCGGTCAGCTTCTGCCTCCACTGCATGATCGTGGTGATCACAGCCGTGTTGTCGAGCGGCGTCTGGCTCATTCCTTTTCCTTCAGCCGCACGAGTTCGATCTCAATCGGCTGGGGCAGCTGGATAATAATCTTCATCGTGTCGGCATCGAGCAGCTCGTGGCGAACCTGGAGGGTGAACTCGTTGCCGTCGGCTCCCGCGATTCCCAGCGAGAGAGTGGCCACACCACCATCGTCGATCTTCCAGTTTCCCAGAAAGCTTCCCCCCGAGGTGTCGCCACCGACATGAAAGACGTCGCCGTTGGTCGGGTTGACCCCGATCAGAGCCACCGACGGGTTGTTGCCGCCTTCGTTGCGGACCTCGAGAACCCGGTTGGGAATCGACCAGCGGTAGCTGGTTTTGGCAATCGCTCCGTTGGTGGCCTTGTCGACCCAGGTGCCGACGATCCCTTCCCAGCCAGCGGCTTTGAGGAGAGCCGCCAGTGATTCGGGAGCCTTGTCGTCGTCCTCGCCCTGCTGTCGAACGAAAAACAGGAAGTCGTTGCTCGCCAGCCCATCCGGGTTTTGCAGCTGCAGGAGGTGCATGCCCGCGGCGGGCGGTTCGGCAAGTTCCACGGTGAGCTGATCGCCATCGATGGCGACCGATCCGGCAGCTTTGCGACCATCCACAAGCGGGACCGCACCGGCGTGCACATGCCGCCCACTGGCGGTGACCGTTGTCTCGCCGACAGCCAGCCGCGGAAACCGTTGCCGACCCTGCCGTTCGATCGGCCCCTGCGTCCAGATGGCCGGCTGCGGGGAGGCGGCAGTCACTTCGGGGCAGGCCCGGGCCGTGAAGGTCGCCACGAGCCTTCCCGCCGAAGCGGCCGTGGTGAGCTCGTGCACGGAGAACGTTCGGCTGCTGTGGCCCGTCTCCCTGTAGACGGCGGGGGTCAGTTCGTCTGCGACGTCGACGGTGAAACTTACGGGGGTGGCCTCGTCGTTCTCGATCCAGACGCCTTCGCCGGTGAGCACCACGCTGCCGTCACGGTGCGCCTGCTCCAGGCTGGTGAGGAGGTCGAGCGACAGCCTGCCGTCGGTGGCGGTTTCACGATTGAGCGTGACCTGCCGGCCAAAGCCACCGACAAAGCCGGTGCTCGCCTCAAGCACCATGTCCCACACTGGGTTAAACCGTTCGCGGCCGCCCCAGGAGAACTTCCAGATCTCCTCTTCAGCCGCCCCCCGCTCAGCGACGCGTTTGTAGAAGTCAAACTCCACGATGTTCAGCCGGCCCTGTGGCAAGATCAGCCAGCGGTCGTAGGCGCCCCGCCAGGTGGGGGCGTCCATGCCGCTGCCGGGAGTGTTGGTGCTGACGAGATGGGGCAGGCGATGGCAGTTGCCGCAGACATTCGGCCGCGGCTTGCTCGGATCGTTGTCGCCATCGACATGGAAGAGTTTCATGCCTTGGCGAGCCCGAGTTGAAACGACGTTGGTGTAGGGCCGCTTGGGGGCGGGAGGGTAGGGCACGTCGAGCAGAAAGGCCGCCATCGCATCGCGATCAGCAGCCGAGAGATGCCCCTGCTTCCCCTCATCGTTGACGCTCTCGTCGTCGACATGCCGCATGGTGCTGGCGAGGCCACCGTCGATCAGATGCCGCGTGCTGCTCTCAGGAATCTCCCGGTCGCTGGTGGCGGGCACGGCCGCATGCACGCTGGCGCTGTTGATGCCGCCGTAGGGGTCGCCTGGAATCCCATCCCAGTGGTAGGGCTCGGTGTCGCGGAGGCCACGGCAGGGCATCGTGGAGCGGGGCATGATCTGCTCACCACCGCTCACCACCGGCGTCTTGAGCACCCACAGCAGCTGGTCGGTATGGCCATCAGGATGGCAGCTTGCGCAGGAGAAGGTGCCGGTCGATGAGGCGGCGGCCGTGTGGAAGGCCCGACGGCCCCGGGCGATCACCTCCGGCGTGGGGTCGTCCAGAGGAATGGTGGCAAGAACCTCTGGCGTGGCGGGATCGCGGAGGTCGACAAGCGATACCGAACTGCTCAAGGCGTTGAGCACCCAGGCACGGGAGAGCCCCCCTGTGCCATCGTGCTCGAGGGCGATCCCGGTCGGCCAGCTCCCCACCGAAACGCGGCCGACGACGGCCCCGGAGTCGGTCGCCATCGTGAAGAGGGTGTCGGAGCCCGCAGCGGTGGCGACAAGCAGCGAGCCGTCGTCGCTCAGAGCGATACCAAAGGGAGTGGCGAAGGCCTCGCCATCGGCGGGCTGCTCCGGCGGCAACGGCTCAAGATCGAGAAACGTGGGCGTCGCGTCGCTGCCTGGACGGATGGTTGTGATCCGATTGAGAAAGGGGCGGTTTTCGAGTTCGGCGAGGCCGTGGCCTTGGGTGCCGGCGCGACCGTTGACGTCGTTGCGGGCATCGGTCTGGGTGACGAACACGCGGCCAGAGTTATCCACGGCCAGGCCATACAGCAGCGTGCCGACGCCCGAGACGGTTTCGACAAGCTGGTCGTTTGTGGTGTCAAACACGAAGAGGTCGCGATCGGGCACCTCAGGGTGCTTGATGATGTCGAGGACCGCACCGAGCGAGAGCACATTGTTGTTGAAGATGGAATGCTCCCAGGCATCGAAGGTGACGAGGTCGCCATCGATCGCATCGCCCCGGCCTCCTGAGAGCTGCGTCTGGTTGTTCGATTCGAAGGCCGCCACGTAGAGCCGTCCGTTGCGGACAGCCATCGCGCGAGGATCCTGGGCTGGAATCTCGAGATGGCTGGTCACCATTCGGCTGGCAGCATCGATGACGGCGATCCGATTCTCCGATGAGAGAGCAACGTAGGCCTTGAAGCCGCCTGCCGCAGACTCTGCGAAGGCGATGCCCACCGGCTCGTCGAAGCGAGTCGACTTCGTGAGGGGATCGAAGTCTTGGATCGTGGCCACCACAGCAAACTGCGTCGTGCTCCCGGCCGCGATGTCGATCACGCTCACGGAGTCGGAGACATGATTGGCCACCCACGCTTCGCGGCCGTCGGGCCGCACCGCCACACTCACCGGCTGCAGGCCGACCGCGATCCGCCGCACGATCTGCCGGGTGGCGGAGTCAATCACGTCAAGCGTGTCGGCGGCGGTGTTGACCACAAACACGAACTCGTCGTGGATCGCCACGGGATCCGCGTGGGGGCTGAGAAACCCAGGATGTCCAGCAGCGGCAAGCGATGGTGGCGTGTCGCTGGGGGCAGCGGAGGTGCGTTGGCAGAGGCCACTCACGAGCACGCCAGCCGCACCAAGAGCCACAACAAGTCGCATGCAGAATCGGGCAATCACACGCTTCACGATCAGGGGCCTCCCGCAACTCAACAAACTAACAACCAGACTGGCAATCAGACTTTCCCCGCTACAGGCTTCGAACGCTCAGCCCGCCTCCATCCTGACATGGGCTTTCTGGCTCGTGACGGTTTTTGTCAGGATTCCGCCAAGGCGGGCGTTGTGTGAGTTTTGATGAAGTTTTTTCGCGGCGACACGGGGTGGTTTTTCATGGACATCGGTCAAGCGACGACACCATCTCCCGGGGCATCCTCAGCGAGTCCTCGCCGCCATGATCTCGATGCCCTGCGGGCGTTTGCGATGCTGCTGGGCATTCTGCTCCACGGGGCGATGGCCTTCATGCCCTTCCCCTGGATTGTGCAGGACCCGCAGAAGTCGCCCGCTGCTGGCCTGATTGTCGGGATGATTCACGGCTTTCGGATGCCGCTGTTCTTTGTGATGAGCGGCTTCTTCACGGCCATGCTCTGGCAGAAACGGGGGGCTGGGGCGATGCTCTGGCAGCGGTTCATGCGGGTGCTGCTGCCCTGCATGCTGGGGCTTGTGACGATCCTGCCTGCGGGAGAGTGGGTGGCTGCCCGTAGCCGGGAGGCTGTTGCCAGGCAGGACAAAGGGCAGGGGGCTCAGGCCTCAGAAAACCCCTGGCTGGCTGCCGTGTCGAAGGCTGTGGCCGCTGGGGATGCAGGCCAGCTGGCGGAGCTGCTTGCCCAGGAAGACGAGGCGGAAGGGCCCCGGCCGCCGCTGGTGGATCCGGTGTCGAAGTCGCCCCTGCTGACCACGGCGGCGGTGCTTGGGCATGTCGATGTCGCCAGGGAGCTGATCGACCACGGGGCCGATGTCAACGGCCGTGATCAGGGCGGACGGACCGCGATGCACGCGGCGGCCTTCATGGGGAAGGCGGAGGTCGTGGAGCTGCTGCTCGCACGCGGCGCAACACCGCTGCCCAAGGGGCCGGTCGGCGACACACCGATCGATTCGTCGAGGGTCGACGCCGCCACGACGACGATGCTGGCCGGTGTCTTGCGGCTGCCTGCTCCCGACATGGAGGAGGTTGAGGCGGGCCGAAAGCGTGTGCGGCAGATGATCGCCACCGCCACTGGAACTGAGCCTGACACGGCGGAGGAAGACGAGCCGCAGCGAGCAAAGGGCAACGACGACGAGGAGGCCCGACGGCCGGGGCTTGCTGGTCTTCGCCAGGCCTACACGGCCTGGCTCACCTCAGAACGGTTTGTGGTGCCGCTCCCGCCGCGTGGCATGCCGCAAAACCTCTTTGTCGGCATGATCTTCGGGCACCTCTGGTTTTTGTGGTTTCTCTGCTGGCTGGTCGTGGGGTTCGCGATCCTCGCTGGGCTGGCACGCTCGCTGCGGCTTCCGACGCCTCCCCGCTGGATGGTCGTTTCGCCTGCGGTGCTGCTGTGGCTCGTGCCGCTGACGGCGATCCCGCAACTCTTGATGGGTGTCTTCAGCCCCAACGTCGGGCCCGACACGTCGCTGGGGCTGCTGCCGCAGCCGCACCTGCTCGTCTACTACAGCATTTTCTTTGGCTACGGCAGTCTGCTCTTCTTTGTGGGAGATCCCGAGAACCGGGTGGGCCGCCGCTGGTGGCTGCTACTCCCGCTGGCCGTGCTTGTCTGCTTTCCGGCAGCGGTGGTGTCGATGGGCAATCCGGTGGCAACGGCTGTGCCGCAGGTGCTCTTTGCCTGGCTGATGTCGTTCGGCCTGATCGGGCTCTTTCGAGCGATGCTGCGATCGGAAAACGCGGTCGCGAGATATATCTCCGACTCAGCCTACTGGCTTTATCTGGCGCACATTCCGGTGCTCGTGGCCCTGCAGACCTGGGCTCGCCCCTGGCCCTGGCCGCCGTTGCTGAAGCTCTTCGCGGAATGCGTGCTGGCCACGGCGGTGCTCCTCGTGAGCTACCAACTCTTCGTGCGTCACACGCCGATCGGCTGGCTGCTCAACGGTCGCCGCGGAAGAGCACGGCGGCCTGAGCTCGAGGCAGCGTCGGCGGCTGCGTTGTCCTCGCCGACAATGAGCCCTCCAGACGTTGCCTGAAACGAAGCGAGCCAGTGGGCCGATGAATGGCCCACTGGCTCCCCTGTTCGTTGGCCTGCCGATTCATGCTCAGCCGAGCATCACCACCGCGAGGGCGACGACGGCGGCACCCATGCTCAC
>CALCGM010000231.1 GCA_937900985.1 uncultured Planctomycetaceae bacterium
TCCCCAAGGGTGGTGCGATCACGATCGGTGCCATCGGCGGCGTGGGCATGCTGTCGGCCGGCCTCCTCGGTGGGCCAGGCATCGGCTTTTTCCAAGACCAAAACGCTTCCGCCTCGCTGCAGAACGCCGACGAGCAGGTCTACCAGCGGTACAAGGCTGGCGGGCCCAACTCGTTCCTGTGGATGGAGACGGTGGGCCTCGACGGCGCCAAGGTGGGCGTGCTTGCAGACAACGGCACAGAGGCCAAGCGGGCGCTCGAGCTGCTCGAGCAGCAGGAGGGCGTGAAAGAAGACGCCGTGCAGAACCAGCGGGCGCTGGTTGACTGGTGGACCGACGAGGCCGAGCCCACCGCCGAGAACGATAAGAAGCTCGTTGACGACGCAGGGCTCGAAGGTGGCCGCGAGGCTCTCAAGCTCACCGCGTTTGTGCCAGGCACGATGGCGGTCTGCTACCTGCTGCTGATCGGTCTCTTTAAGATCAGCGGTGGCTACACGCAGAAGTCGCTCGATCCAGAGCTGTTCACCGGCGGCGCGGAGGGGCCTGGCGAGGCGTGATGCCCGCCGGGCTGATCGCGACACGTCCGCTTGCAGTCGCCCGTGCCCGGAGGCCTCCGGGCAGGTCGACGCAGGCGTCCGTGCCCGGCTGGGTGAACAGGGTCGCCACGGCCGCATAGTGACGGCTGGTCATGTCGCGGCGGGGCCATCCCTGCCGCCGCCAGAGAGTGGCCATCAGGTCGCTCAGCAGCGGAAGCGGGCAGGCTGCGAAGGGCTTCGCCTGCACCAGCACCGTGCCTGAGGGGTCGGTGCTGGCGTAGGCCTCCAGCAGAGCCTCGCAGGCGGCCTGGAGCGTTTCGTGCGTCTGCCGGGCCTGCTCGGCGAGCCGCGGAATCGCCTCGCGAACTGCGGGATACGGCCCCGCAGCAAGCCGCGGCAGCAGCTCGTGCCGCAGCAGATTGCGGGCATACCGCGTGTCGGTGTTGGTGGCGTCTTCCTGCCAGGTCTGGCCAATCGACTGCAGGTACGCCCGGGCAGTCTCCGCGGAAACGGCCAGCATCGGCCGCACGACGACGATCCCCTCGACCAGCGTCCGCACCACGGGCATTCCAGCCAGGCCCGCCAGGCCCGTCCCCCTCAGCAGACGGTGGAAGACGGTTTCCACCTGATCATCAGCCGTGTGGGCGACGGCGACGAGCCGAGCGCCACGGCTCTCGGCAACCTCACGAAGAAACCCGTAGCGGAGCCGACGAGCGGCAGCCTCCAGCCCCTCCCCGCCCTGCATGGCCTCCCGCACCCGCAGGAGAGACTCGACGCAGGGCAGCCCGAGGTCGATCGCCAGCTGCTGCACGAAGGCGGCATCCACTGCCGCGGGGTCTCCCGCGTGCCCCCTGCGGAGATCATGACGAGCATGCGCCACGACGAGCTGCGGTGAGGCCGGTGTGCCGATCTCCGTGAGCAGCTGATGCAGCCCCCGGAGCAGAGCAACGCTGTCGCCCCCGCCCGACACGGCCACCACCACCGGCCCCCGCACATGGGCGTGGGGCCGCCAGCCCGCCGCAAGCTGCTCGAGGAAGGCCTCCTGCCTGCTGTGCCCCATTCCGCCCACGCTCGCTTCTCCCACGGCCGCTCACCACCAGAACCCCTCGCCGTTCCAGCCTACCGCTGCCAGGCCTCCCGCAGCCGCCGGGCTGTGCCAGGAGAGCCCCAAACGCTCCTCGAGCGTTCGCCGCCCCGCCGAGCCTCCACTTTCTGGCAAGGGAAAGAGGGGGAGGGAGACCGCGTCGGTCGGAAAGCGGCATTGAGCCACCGCTCCCAGCCTCCTATCGTCCTCCACCACAACTCGTTGTGCGAATGGTTTCCGACACGTCCTGCCTGCCCGAATCCTCGAGGTCTTCCATGTCTTCGGTGCGCACTCCGCTGCTGGCCGTTGTGTTCACGGCCGCTGCCCTGGCGACCAGCGGCTGCTCGACCCTGGGCACGCTCGCCTATTTTGTGAATCCTAACGACATTGCCGCTGAGTTTGACGAACTCTCGGGCAAGCATGTGGCCGTGGTCTGCCAGCCTGTGGTGGAGCTGCAATACAGCGACGCCGGCTCGTCGCGAGAACTGGCCCAGCTCGTCGGCATGAACCTGGAGCGAAACATCCGCCGTGCCGAGGTGATCGGCCAGCAGGAGGTGGCCCGCTGGATGGATGAAAACGAACTGCTCGAGTATCCCGAGCTTGGGAAGGCCCTTGATGCCGACATCGTGATCGGCATCGATCTCGAAGACTTCCGGCTCTACGAAGGCTCCACCCTCTACCGAGGCAAGGCCACCGTGCACGTGCAGGTCTACGACGTCGCCGAAGAAAAGCTGCTGTTTGAAAAGCGACTCGACGACTACGCGTTTCCGAAAGACACGGCCGTGCCCGCCACCGACCGCACCGAACAGCAGTTTCGCGGGATGTTTATGCAGGTCCTCAGCAGCAAAATCGCTCGCATCTTCTACCCGCACGACAGCCGCAGCCACTTCGCGGAAGAGAACCTTTCGTTCTGATCCGCCACCGGGCCCGCGGGCCGTCAGAGGCGCTTGAGATCCCGGCGTGGCTTGGGAGGGGCGAGCATTCGCCGCTCCTCATCAGGCCGCTGAGGATTGTTGTTGCCGTTGCCGGCCCCCTGCGGTGGCTCATTGACGCCGGTGTGTAGTTCCCGCCAGACATAGCCCAGCGGCATGCGAAGCTCATCCTCGGCAACCAGTGCCCAGGGCGTGCCGGGGTGCTCATCGACCACCCGCTGCAAAACGACCAACGCCTCGGTGGCGATCTTTTGCAGCTGTGAGCCCACCTGCGTGATGTCTTCGTCGGGGACGAGTTCCCAGGTGTCACTGTCT
>CALCGM010000232.1 GCA_937900985.1 uncultured Planctomycetaceae bacterium
TCAAAACCGACGCGCCGAGCCTGCACCTCAATCCGGAAAACTACCGGGCTGTTGTCGCGACAGTGGAAAACTTCCGCGCCGACGCTCGCGTGCGGCCGCTCACGATGCGGTATGGCGACGATGACCTGCCAACAGTCGCCCTCGCCACGCCCCGGGATGCGGGCCTGATCGCCCTCGACGACCAGATCGCTGCCCACACCCGCAGCCTGGCGGCGACGGTGGCCACGCGGCTCGAGCAGGATCTGGGAATGCTCGCGTCGCTGGAGCCCTCGACGAGGCAGCGGCTGGTGGCGGATCTTGCGGACCGCTTTCAGGCGGCCCTTGCGGCGCGGCCCTCGCAGCCGATTGCCGTGCGGGAGCTTGTCGACACGCTCTCGCCCGCCCTCAGCCCGCTGATTGATGAGGCCCTCAACGAAGGCACCGCACGGCTGGCGTTTCCCGCTCGCACCGACGCGATCAACGCGGAATATGCCACGGCCCTGGCCCGCTGCCTGCTCTACGCCCTGCTCGAGGGCCGCCGGCCCGTCGTGCGGCCACTGCTGAGCCGCTACGAACTGGCGATCTGCGACTGCGTGTCGACGCAGCTGCTCAACACCCGCGAGGCCGACCGCGAGTTTCCTGGACTGGGCACGATGGCGGTGAAGTCGGTTGCCATGACCCCGTTTCGGGCGATCGGCAAGTCCGGCGCATATCGCTTCGCCAGCCGCCGGGTGGCCCGCTTTCTCGACACCTTCCTGCTGCTGCAGGGCTTCGCCAACATCAACACCGAGAACGACTACTCGCTGCTGGGCAACGTGCTGGTCACCACGCGTTTCCAGACGGTGTTCGAGCGGATCTCGCATGTGTTTGGCGGCATCACGTCGACGGTCGTGTCGCCAATCATCGACGAGTATCAAGACGTCTACCACTCACGAGACGGCTTTTTTAAGCGGGTCTTCCGCTACTTTATGCCGGGCATGATCGTGAGCGTGGTGGCTGTGCTCGGCTGCCTGCTCGTCAATCCGCTGCAGCTGCCCAATCTGGCGATCGTGCTCCTGATGGGCCCTGGCCTGCTGATCGGCTTTGCCACCGCGAGCGTCTATCTGCGGTTTCGCGACGGCTTCACGCAGTGGCTGCGGCTGCGGTTTGTCGACACGAAATACGACCTGCCCGAGTTTCTCGTCAACGATCGCATGCGGGCCACCTTTGGCAGTGAAAAGGGGGCCGAGGCCGTGCGGCGGTATTTCACCGGCGAGATGCGGGCCTGCGAGCAGCGGGCCGACGAGATCGCCAAGCAGATCCGCGACTACGGCGGACTGGAAGACTCGTCTGCGATCGAGGCCCGCGCGAAAAACGCCGCCCGGCTTCAGGAGCTCTGCCGCGAGTGGGACCGCATCCACAGCCCCAGCGACTCGGTGTCGTTTCAAGAGGCCCGCGGGGTCGTCGAGCAGCGGCTCACGACCGACTACCGGCTCACCCGCAGCCGGCTGATGCAGCTGATGCGGGATCGGGCGGCAAGCACGGCTGAGATCCGCAGCCAGATCAGCCGGGCGACCGACCTCTTTGAGCTGCTCCTGCTGGGGCAGCCGGTGGGTGGCGGGGAGCTGGAACGGCTCTCCACAGATGCCGCTGAGCCCGGTGGAGACGTGATGGCCCGCCTTGTGCTCAGGCAGCTCACCCCGCAGCTGCCCAAGGGCGGCGCGGTGGCCACCTCTCAACGGGTGCTGCAGCTGCGGGACATCAAGCGG
>CALCGM010000233.1 GCA_937900985.1 uncultured Planctomycetaceae bacterium
ATCGGCCTGGGCTCACCCCGAGCGACCCACTCCAAAGCGCACCGCATGTCCGCGCGAGCGAGGGCCAGGGATGGCCGAGGTGAGCGGCCGGAGGGGCAGCCCCGGGCTCACCCCGAGCGGCCCACCAGACCAAGCCAGCATCACCCCACCGGCCCTGCAGCCACCACATCAGGCCCGGCGGCTTCCGCATAGGACGCGAAGTTCTCGCGAAAGCGGCCCGCGAGCCGGCGGGCTTCCGCTTCCCAGGCCGCCTCCTGCGACCAGGCCTTCGAGGGCACGAGCAGTTCTGGGGCCACGCCAGGCACGGCCGTGACGGCGTCGAGCCCGAAAACGGGATCGCGATGCACGGCGGCATCGGCCAGCTGGCCTGCGTGGATTGCATCGATGATCCGGCGGGTGACGGCGAGCTCAACCCGGCGGCCCGAGCCGTAGCCACCGCCCGTCCAGCCGGTGTTGACCAGCCAGGCAGCGGCCTGATGCCGCTTGAGCTTCTCGGCAAGGAGCCGGGCGTAGACGGTTGGGTGTCGGACCAGGAAGGCCGCGCTGAAGCAGGCGGAGAAGGCGAGCTGTGGCTCCACGATTCCCATTTCGGTGCCAGCCACGCGGGCGGTGTAGCCGGAGAGGAAGTGATACATCGCCTGCTCGCGGGAGAGGCGGCTGACCGGCGGGAGCACCCCCGAGGCATCGCAGGTGAGGAAGATCACGTTCGAGGGATGCCCGGCAACGCACGGCACCTGGGCGTTGGCGATGTGTTCGATCGGATAGGCCGCACGGGTATTTTCCGTGATCGTGCTCGACTCATAGTCGACGACGCGGGTGGCTTCATCGAAGACGACGTTTTCCAGCACGGTGCCAAAGCGAATGGCGTCGTAGATCTCCGGCTCGCGTTCGCGGGTGAGGTGGATGCACTTGGCGTAGCAGCCGCCCTCAATATTGAAGATGCCGTGGTCGCTCCAGCCGTGTTCGTCGTCACCGATCAGCCGACGTGCCGGGTCGGCTGAAAGGGTCGTCTTGCCGGTGCCGGAGAGGCCGAAGAAGAGCGCGACGTCGTCGCCCCCCGGGGCGGTGCCGACATTCGCTGAGCAGTGCATCGAGAGCACGCCGCGGGCAGGCAGCAGCCAGTGCATGACGGTAAACACGCCCTTCTTCATCTCACCGGCATACTCGGTTCCGAGGATCACCCCTTCCCGACGTTCCAGCGAGAGGTCGATACTCGTGCGGCCGGTCATCTGATGGGTCAGAGGATTGGCCGGAAACTGACCGGCGTTGAAGAGCACGTAGTCGGGGGCACCAAACCGCTCAAGCTCGTCGAGCGTGGGGCGGATCAGCATGTTTTGCATGAAGAGGGCGTGGTAGGCGCGAGCGCAGATCACCCGCACCTTGATGCGGCAGGAGGGATCCCAGCCGGCGTAGCCATCGACCACGTAGACCTGGTCGCGGGTGTTGAGGTAGTCGATCGCCCGCTGCCTGTTGAGCAGAAAGGTGTGCTCCTCGATCGGATGGTTGACCGGGCCCCACCAGACGTCCCGCTCGCTCTCTGCATGCCGCACGACATGCTTGTCTTTGGGGCTGCGGCCGGTCTTCGCACCGGAACGAATCGCCACGGCGCCGCTGGCCACAATCGCGGCGTGTTCTCGACTGACGGCGTCTTCGTAGAGCCGGCCGGGAGGAGCGTTCCGAACGACGACGGGCACATGGATCTCATGCGGGGAGAGATCGACGTGAAC
>CALCGM010000234.1 GCA_937900985.1 uncultured Planctomycetaceae bacterium
TGCCGTCACTGGAAGGTAGCCATCCTTGAGGACGCTCGCCTGCCCATCGGCGCTCAGCACATAACGAAGAAACTCCCGCCGCAACGGATCGAGACTGCCTCCCGGCTTGAAGTTGACGCTCAGGAAGAGGAACCGAGCAAGAGGATACCTCCCCGTGTAGGCATTTTCAGCCTCCGCAGCCATGGCGGGCTCACTGGGCCGCACGGCAATGGGAACGGCCCGCACGTCGGCCGTTCGGTAGCCGATGCCGCTGTAGCCGATCGCGAAGCGATCGTTGGCAATGGCCTGCACCACCGACGAACTTCCGGGCTGCTCCTTCACGGTCGGCTTGAAGTCGCCCTTAAAGAGGGCGTGCTCTTTGAAGTAGCCGTAGGTGCCGCTCGCCGAGTTGCGGCCGTAGAGGCTGATCGGGCGGTCTTTCCATTCCCCACCCAGGCCAAGGTCGCCCCAGGTGCGGATTTCGCTCGGCAGGCCGCCGTTGCGATTCTTGGAGAAGATGGCATCGACCTGCTGCAGGCTCAGCGATTCGATCGGATTGTCTTTGTGGACAAACACCGCCAGCATGTCGATCGCTGTGGGAAGAACGGTCGGAGCGTAGCCAAACTTCTGCTTAAAGGCGTCGATTTCCGTCGGCTTCCAGTCGCGGCTCATCGGTCCGAAGGTGCTTGTTCCCTCGATCAGGGCTGGAGGCCCGGAAGAAGAACCCTTTCCCTCGATTGCCTCCCGAACGCTTGGATACGACCGCTTGAAGCCTTCGGCCCACAGGGCTACCAGGTTGTTCATCGTGTCGGAGCCGACGCATTTCAGGGCGCCCGACACCTCGCCGGTTGCCCGCTCATAGGCCGGCAGTCGAGCATCCAGCTCGGGGCCGGCTGCCACGACACCCGCCGGCAGACCGCCGAGCAGGAGCACCACCAGGGTGGCTGCGGAGAGGAGGCGTGCAGAGCCGGCGGCCCGATGAAGCACGTTCGTCATGCAACTTCTCGAAAAAAGAGGTGGCGGTGTGGACCGCAAAACCGGGCCATTTCTGCAGGGCTGAGACACCAATCTGCACACGAACAGCCCCCGCAGGCAACCGTGCGAGCTCTGGAACCCGATTCACGGGGATTTCGGAGGGTGTTTTTCGCGTCATGGAGAAGCGATGCAGGCGAATTGTTTGTTTTTCGTGAGGCCGTGCGTTTGTCCTGCCGTGACGCGAAGGGAAGGGGAGTCACGGCTCAGGGAGGGCGGCGTGGGCACTGTCTGTGGAAAAAGCCATCCAGGCCCTTTTCCCACTCAAGCAACGCCCCGAAAAACCGAGGTTTTTTTTGGGTGCCGCCGGTCGCCACCCCTTGCGGCGGCAGACGTGTTCCACAGTCTGCTACGATGATCACTGAGGTGGAAGCAGAACGCCGCCACCCCCACTTGATGCCGTGTCTACACATCCCCAGCAATCCGATTCCCAAGACGCCTTCGCCGGCGGAACTTTTCCGTCGCCAGGGAGGCGAGGGGCAAGCGATGGGCAGGCTGGACCGACGTCCTGCTCGTCGACAGACCCCAGCACTGGTGCTGATAAGGACGCGGCTCGGCTGGCTGCGGTTGCCAGCATGCTCACCGCAGGCCCGGCAGTGCTGCCATCGTTGCTGCTGTGTGACTTTGGGCATCTGCACGATGAGGTTGAGCGGCTTCAGGGTGCCGGCGCTCGCGGGCTGCATCTGGACGTGATGGACGGCCGTTTCGTGCCGCAGCTGACCTACGGACCGGTGGTTGTCGAAGCAATCTGTCGCGCCGCGTGTGTGCCTGTCGATGTGCACCTGATGATTGAAGACCCAGCGTCGACGCTCGACGCCTACATTGCAGCAGGCGCGGATCTGGTGACGCTCCATGTGGAGGCGCTGGCCGATCTTCAACGCCCGCTGGAAGTGCTGCGTGAAGCTGGCGTTTTGGGGCAGCTGGCGATCAGCCCCGGGACTCCGGTGGCGGTGCTGGAGCCGCTGCTGAGCGGGGAAAACCGCGAACTCTGCGATGGCGTTCTGGTGATGAGCGTCGAGCCGGGCTTTGGCGGACAGGCCTTCCTGCCTGCCGCCCTCGAAAAACTGACCGCCTTGGCGGCATTTCGTGGGCATCGCTCACGACCGCTTCGGCTTGGCGTCGACGGGGGCATCTCGACCTCGACGATCGGCCCTGCGGCAGCCGCTGGCGCCGAACTGATTGTGGCAGGCAGCGCTGTGCTGCGTTCCAATGATTATGCTCACGCGATTCGCTCGCTGGAGCAGACTGCGCGGGATGGTGCATGAGTGTGCATCGCGAAGCCTGCCGCATTGTTTTCCCCAGGAGTCATCGTCGACGATGGCTGAAACACTGGTCGTGATCCGCGCCGGAGCGACCGATTACGAGATGCAGGGCCGCATCCGAGGCACGCTTGAAGTGCCGCTGTGTGAGCAGGGAATCGAAGAAGCCGAGCAGATCGCTCGTCAGCTTTCAGAGGCTTCGCCAAACGTGCTCGCCACGTCGGGCGATATCGCGGCTCGAGAGACGGCCCGGATCATCGGGCGACGACTCGGCCTGGAGTCGAAACCACTGGCGGGGCTGGCGAACCTCGATCTTGGGCTCTGGCAGGGATCGCGAGCAGACGATATTCGCTGCAGGCAGCCTCGGCTGCACCGCCAGTGGCAGTGGAATCCCTGGACGGTCGCTCCGCCCGAGGGGGAAACCCTCGATGCGGCCTGCCGCCGCGTCGAGTCGGCAGTCGAGCGGTTTCTTCGCCGTACATTTGCCCAGAGCGTGGCCTTGGTGCTCCCGGATCCACTCGACCGCGTTGTGCGGTGGATGGCGATGGGGCAGCCCGTCGGGGATCTCTGGCGGCGCGACTCGCGAGAGCCGGCCGTCCTCACTGTTCCGCTGGCTGGGCAGTGGCGGCAGGTGGTGCGGCAGCCGCAGCCCATGGCGCCGATTGGGTAGCCAGGTCGGCACGCGGTTTCCGCGCAGCGGTCGCACGCGATGTGGGATTAGAATCGGGCGGAGGCATGGGCACCAGCCGGGTGGAACCTGCGGGTCTTGCACACAAAAGAGAGGAGCACATGGAGACTCGCCAAACCCCCGTCATCGATACGCGGGAGGCAACGGCGGCGGCCGCCGACGCGGTTGATCGACCGGTCGAAAAAGCGGCTTCGGCGGTGCGTCCGAAACGAGGGGTTCCTGAGGGGCTCTGGCTGAAGTGCGGTGGCTGCCTGAACACGATTTTCCGCAAGGAAGCCGAGGCGATGCTCAACGTGTGCCCGAAATGTGGGCACCACTGGTATGTCTCAGCCCAGCAGCGGATTGCCCAGCTTCTCGATGAGGGCACGTTTGAGGAGTGGGATGCCGATCTCGCTCCGACCGATCCCCTCGGCTTCTGTGACCGCAAGCCCTACGCCGATCGGCTCGTTTCCGAGCAGCGACGAACAGGTCTCGTCGACGCTGCGCTGACCGGGAGCGGCATGATCCGTGCGCGTCGTGTGGCCTGCGGTGTGACAGACTCGGCCTTTATCATGGGGAGCATGGGCAGCGTTGTCGGCGAGCGGCTGACGCGGCTTGTCGAGCGGGCCACTCGAGAAAAACTGCCACTGATCATCGTCAGCGCCTCAGGCGGCGGTGCGCGGATGCACGAGGGCATCCTGTCCCTCATGCAGATGGCCAAGGTTTCGGCAGCACTCGCCCGCTACTCCGAAGCCGGGGGTCTCTTTATCTCCGTGCTCACCAATCCCACGATGGGCGGCGTGGCCGCCAGTTTTGCCAGCCTGGGCGACCTCGTGTTTGCGGAGCCGAAGGCCCTGATCGGCTTCGCCGGCCCGCGAACGATCAAGGCCACGATTCGCATCGAACTCCCCAAGGAGTTTCAGACGAGCGAGTTTCTGCTGGAGCATGGCTTTGTCGACCGGATCGTGGAGCGGAAAGATCTCAAGAGCGAGATCGCCCGCGCGATCGACTACTGCTGCAGCA